>DASVLN010000978.1:0-3615 GCA_036384855.1 Burkholderiaceae bacterium
TACCCCAGAACCTGCCGCCGGCCGGGCGCCGCCGGGGCGCGCCACCCGTGCGCCCGAGGAACGCCGCGGCCCGCGCGCGACCCACGGAGCCCGCCATGAACGCCCCTGAACGCCTGCCCGTCCCGCCCGAGCTGGATACGCAAGCCCTCGCCGCCTTCTCGGAGACGGCGTGGAAAGAACGCATCCTGCCGCAGCTGGTGGACTACGTCGCGATCCCGGCCAAGAGCCCGCTGTACGACCCCGACTGGGAAAAGCACGGCCTGATCGACAAGGTCGTGCGCGACGCGGCCCAATGGGTCGAGGGCCGCAAGGTGCCGGGCCTGACGCTGGAGGTGATCCGCCAGCCCGGCCGCACGCCGGTGATCTTCTTCGAGGTCGAGTCGACGCGCCCCGCCGTCGCCGGCACGCCGCCGACCATCGTGATGTACGGCCACCTCGACAAGCAGCCCGAGTTCAGCGGCTGGCGCAACGACCTCGGCCCGTGGACGCCCAAGATCGAGGGCGACAAGCTCTACGGCCGCGGCGGCGCGGACGACGGCTACGCGGTCTACGCCGCGGTCAGCGCGATCGAGGCGCTCAAGGCGCAGGGCGCGACGCACCCGCGCATCGTGGGCCTGATCGAGAGCTGCGAGGAGTCGGGCTCGTTCGACCTGCCGGTCTACCTCGACCTGCTCAAGGACCGGCTGGGCGACGTCTCCCTGGTCGTCTGCCTCGACTCGGGCGCCGGCAACTACGACCAGCTCTGGCTGACGAGCAGCCTGCGCGGCAACGTGACGGGCACGCTGAAGGTCGAGATACTGACCGAGGGCATCCACTCCGGTGACGCGAGCGGCCTCGTGCCCTCGAGCTTCCGCGTGCTGCGCCATGTGCTCGATCGCCTCGAGGACTCGGCCACCGGCCACCTGCTGCCGGAGAGCTTCCACTGCCAGGTGCCGGCCGACCGGCTCGAGCAGGCGAAGGTCGCGGCGTCCATCCTCGGCGAGGAGGTCTGGAAGCGCATCCCCTGGGCCTGCGGCGGCGACGGCGGCCCGGTGCTGCCCACGACGACCGACCCGGTCGAGGCGCTGCTGCGCCGCACCTGGCGGCCGACGCTGTCGGTCACGGGCGTCGACGGCTTCCCCGACATCCGCAACGCCGGCAACGTGCTGCGCCCGTTCAGCGCCTTCAAGCTGAGCCTGCGCACGCCACCGCTGGTCGATGCCAACGAGGTGGCGGAAAAGCTCAAGCACCTTCTCGAGGACAACGCGCCCTACAACGCCAAGGTCACCTTCGAGGCGGACGGCCGCGCCGGCGCGTACGGCGCGACCGGCTGGAACGCGCCGCCGCTGGACGCGTGGATGGAATCGGCCCTGGACGCCGCCAGCCGCGCCCAGTTCGGCGCGCCGCTCGCCTACATCGGCCAGGGCGGCACGATCCCGCTGATGAATCTGCTGCAGCAGGGCTTCCCCAAGGCGCAGATGATGGTCTGCGGCGTCCTCGGCCCCAAGAGCAACGCCCACGGCCCCAACGAGTTCCTGCACCTGCCCTACGCCCGCCGCCTGACCGCCGCGGTGGCGCAGGTGATCGCGGCGCATCCCTGAGCGGCCGTTCACGTAGCCCGCGAGCGCTTCGCGGGCCACGGGCGTCGCTCAGAGAAGCTTGTCGAGCGGGATGCGTCCCGATGGATCCAGCTTGGCGTACTGCTCCTTCACGAATTCGAAGAACTGCGAGAGATGCATCAGATGCTCCTCGTAGTCTTCGCGATTGCGCAGCGTCTGGCTGGTGAGCAACTGCTCCTGATAGAGCACTGCATCACGCACCGCAGACACGAGCATCGACGCCCAGCCGTCGGGGATCTCGATCACGCCGCCTCCTTGATCACCGATGCAGCGAGCTCGCCGAGGAGCTTCTTGAAAGTGTCGAGCGGCATGTCGTAGGCGGGTGCAATGGTGTGGTGTGTTGCCTTGTATCGCGGGTTGAACTCATCACGGACGACGCACAAGCCTGCAGGTAGCACCGTGCCGGCCGGAATGCGGTAGTAGTTCCATCCGTCTCCGGGCGGGGCGCCGAGCGCGTCGAAGGTACTGACGCCACGCGGACGCTGTTTGATCTCGACCCACTTTTCGCCCCGCTTTTCGACGATCGTGATGTCCGCTGGGCGCGGACGTCCGTTGCTCAGCGTGTATTCCGCTTCCACAAAATCGAAGATGCCCGATTTCTGCGTCTTCTTGAGCGCACGCCAGAGATCGACCGGCACACTGCCTTCGTAGTACCGGTCAATCTGCCCCTGCTCCAGGAGCAGGTCCTTCAAAATCACGATCGACATTGCTGATTTCCCCCTGACAAGCTCGTACGAGTGTGGGGATTCTCCGCGCGAGGATCGGAGCAAGCCATCCCCAAACTGGGAGCTATTACGTGTCCTTACGACTGTTCGCTCGACAGAGCGACGAACTCGCCGGTCAGCCGACCGACGACCTTCCCGTCCGCCTCGAGCACGGCCTGCACCTCCGCGCGGGCCTTGCCCATGCGCGCGAGCGTGCGCAGGAAGCGCGGCCAGGCGTCGGGGGCTGCGAGCGACGCGGTGGCCGTGAACTCGCCCAGGATGGGCAGCCCGTAGTCCATCGTGTTGCGCTGGATCACGAGGCGGCTCGAGAGGCCGTCGGCGCGCAGCCGCAGGTGCAGCAGCGACCAGGCGGCGAGGATCGCGACCGCCGACGCGCTGCCGCCGAACACCGTCTCGCGGTGGTTGATGTTGGGCGCCAGCGGCGCGCGCAGGCGCACGCGTCCGATGTCGGCCTCGTCGACGGCCACCTGCATCGCCGCCGACAGCGGGATGTGCCCGTGCAGGTAGGCCTGCAGCTCGGCCGCCGTCATCAGCGCTTGCGGCTGCCGAACGCCACCAGCGCGACGCCCGCGACGATCGCGCCGACGCCGCCCCAGAGCGGGAAGTCCACGGTGTGCGTTTCCTTGGAGTTGAGCTCGAGGGGGCCGAGCTTGGCGACGGTCTTGTCCTGGGTGTAGGTGAAGCCGCCCGTGGCGAGCGCGACGACGCCGGCCAGGACGAGGAGGATGCCCACGATGCGCATGCGAGTTCCTTCGCGAGGAGCGGCCCGCGGCCGCGACGACGCAAGGTTAGCGCGACCGTGGCGCGGCGGGCGTCGGACGAGGGCGCGTCGCTCTCGACGGCCCGTGGCAGGCGCGCGCCGCGGCCGGTCCGTCCGGCACCGCTGCAGTCTGTCCCCCCGAATGCCGCGCCAATCGCGCCGCACTGCCGGGCCGGGCCGCGTGCACGTAGAGTGCGACCATCGACAAAGACCCTCGTTGGAAGAACTCGAACATGGCTCCCCCGTCCTTCGACTCCCGGGCCGCGGCCGAACGCTGGCACCGCTTCACCGCCGCGACGGTGCGCGCGTTCCACCGCTACGGCACCTGGCTGGTGTCGCTGAGCTGGTGGCGCTTCGGGTGGTACTCGCTGCTGCTGCTGGTCGCCTCGGGCGTGATCCAGAAGCTGCCGCCCTTCAGCTGGACGTACACGGAGACCGTGACCGAGAGCGCCCGCCACCGCCACGCCCGAACCGCGCCGACGCCGCCCGCTGCGCCCTCCTTCGCCGCGCCGTTCGTCCCCCCCGTGCCGCC
>DASVLN010000979.1:0-7423 GCA_036384855.1 Burkholderiaceae bacterium
CGACCTGCCGCTGTCGGCGCTGGAGGACGGCAGCCACCCGGCGGCGCAGCGCCTGAAGTTCGAGGAGCTGCTGGCGCAGCAGATCTCGCAGCTCGCCGCCCGTGCCGAGCGCGCGCTGCTGCAGGCGCCGGTCATCGTTCCGCGCGCGGGCGGCCTGCAGGACAGGCTCCTCGACGTGCTGCCGTTCGCGCTCACCGGCGCACAGCGGCGCGTGGTCGCGGAGATCGTCGCCGACCTCGCCGGCCCGCGGCCGATGCACCGCCTGCTGCAGGGTGACGTCGGCGCCGGCAAGACGGTGGTCGCCGCGCTCGCCGCGGCGGCGGCCATCGACGCCGGCTGGCAGTGCGCGCTGATGGCGCCAACCGAGATCCTCGCCGAGCAGCACTTCGCCAAGCTCGTGCAATGGCTCGAGCCGCTGGGCATCGGGGTCGCCTGGCTCAGCGGCAGCAGGAAGGGCAGGGCGCGGGCGCAGGCGCTCGAGCGCACCGCCTCGGGCGACGCGAAGCTGGTCGTCGGCACGCATGCCGTGATCCAGGACGACGTCGCCTTCGCGCGGCTGGGGCTGGCCGTCGTCGACGAGCAGCACCGGTTCGGCGTGCAGCAGCGGCTCGCGCTGCGGCGCAAGCTGGCCGAGGGCGGGCTGGAGCCGCACCTGCTGATGATGACGGCCACGCCCATCCCGCGCACCCTGGCGATGACCTACTTCGCCGATCTCGACGTCAGCACGATCGACGAGCTGCCGCCCGGCCGCACGCCCATCGTCACGCGGGTGTTCGCGGACGTGCGCCGGCCCGACGTCGTCGATCGCATCCGCGACGAGATCGCCGCCGGCCGCCAGGTCTACTGGGTGTGCCCGCTGATCGAGGAGTCGGAGGAGGCCGAGAACGCGGCGGCCGAGGACTCCGGCCGGGAGCCGATCACGCTGCAGAACGTCACCGAGACCCACGCCGCGCTCGCGCAGGCGCTGCCGGGCTTCGAGGTCGGCCTGCTGCACGGGCGCATGAAGGCCGCCGACAAGGCCGCGGTGATGGCGCGCTTCAAGTCGGGCGAGCTGCCCGTGCTGGTCGCGACCACCGTGATCGAGGTCGGCGTCGACGTGCCCAACGCGAGCTTGATGGTGATCGAGCACGCCGAGCGCTTCGGCCTCGCCCAGCTGCACCAGCTGCGCGGGCGGGTCGGCCGCGGCAGCGCGGCGAGCGTGTGCGTGCTGCTGTACGCCGGCCAGCTGTCGCACGTGGCGAAGGATCGGCTGCGGGCGATGGTCGAGACCACCGACGGCTTCGAGATCGCGCGCCGCGACCTCGAGATCCGCGGGCCCGGCGAGTTCATGGGCGCCCGGCAGTCCGGCGACCAGCTGCTGCGCTTCGCCGACCTGCAGGAGGACGCCCCGCTGCTCGCCCATGTCCGCCGCGTCGCGCCGGAGCTGCTCGCCCGCGCGCCCGGCGCCGCGTCCGCTCATGTCGAACGCTGGCTCGGCGGCAAGCTCGAATGGATGAAGGCCTAGCCACAAGGGCGCATACTTGGCCGGCGCTGCCGCTCATCCGGGGTCAACGGGATCCGGGGGAGCGGCGGATCCGGCTCCGCCGGGCCGTGCGCGGCCGGCCCCTCGGCGGGCAGGGAGCGCTAGCGACCGTGGGGCCGTCCATTACACAATAGCGTCATCATGACTCTCACCGAGCTGCGCTACATCGTCGCCGTCGCCCGCGAGCGGCACTTCGGCCGCGCGGCCGAGGCTTGCTTCGTCTCGCAGCCGACGCTGTCGGTGGCGATCAAGAAGCTGGAGGAGGAGCTCGACGTCAAGATCTTCGAGCGCGGCAGCAGCGAGGTGAGCCTCACGCCGCTCGGGACGGCCATCGTGCGCCAGGCGCAGAGCGTGATCGAGCAGGCCGCCGCGATCAAGGAGATCGCCAAGCGCGGCCAGGATCCGCTGACCGGCCCGCTGCGGCTGGGCATCATCTACACGATCGGGCCCTACCTGCTGCCGCAGCTGGTGCGCCACGCGATCGCGCTGACGCCGCAGATGCCGCTGATGCTGCAGGAGAACTTCACCGTCAAGCTGCTGGACATGCTGCGCACCGGCGAGCTCGATTGCGCCATCATGGCCGAGCCGTTCCCCGACAGCGGCCTGGCCGTCGCGCCGCTGTACGACGAGCCCTTCGTCGTCGCCGTGCCGCGCACGCACCGCCTGGCGCAGGAAACCGCGATCTCGGCCGACACCCTGAAGCAGGAGACGATGCTGCTGCTGGGCACCGGCCACTGCTTCCGCGACCACGTGCTCGAGGTCTGCCCGGAGTTCGCGCGCTTCTCCAACGACGCCGAGGGCATCCGCAAGAGCTTCGAGGGTTCGTCGCTGGAGACGATCAAGCACATGGTCGCCTCGGGCATGGGCGTGACGGTGGTGCCCAAGCTGTCGATCCCGCACGGCCTGCACGACCCGGATTCGCACGCGCTGGTCACCTACGTGCCCTTCGCGCCGCCGGTGCCCACGCGCCGCGTGGTGCTTGCCTGGCGCCGCAGCTTCCCGCGCTACGAGGCGATCGCGGCGCTGCGCAACGCGGTGTACGCCTGCGACCTCGAAGGCGTGACGCGGTTGACGGACCTGGCGCAGGCGCACGACAAAGCCGCCCGCGCCGAAGACGCGGCCTGATCCCGAGGCCAGGCGACGCCAGGATGCGCGGCAGGCGGATGCCCGCCGCGCGCGTTCAGGCCGCGCGCTTCGTTTCGTCGCCCAGGCGCGCGAGCTCCGCGGCCTTGAGCGAGTTCATCAGCGACAGCAGCGTGGCGAACGCGTTGCCGCCGTCGCCGCCCGTCGCGCCACCGACCTGGATCTGCGGCACCAGGGGCACGCGCGCGGTCTCGAAGGCCTCGGCCAGGCGCAGCATCACGGTCTGCATCAGCTGCTTGTCGGCGCCTTCGCCTTCCAGCGCCTCGGACTTGGCCTTGATCGCCGCGGCTTCCGCCTCGCCGACCGACTTGATCGCCGACGCGCGGCCCGCGCCCTCGTTCTCCTGGCGGAACTTCTCGGCCTGCGCGAGCGACTCGACCTCCTGGCGCCGGCGTTCCGCGGCCTTCACGAGCGCCGCGCCGTGGTTGTCCTTGATGGAGATGTCCACCAGCGACGCGGTCAGGTCGGCCTGCTTGGCGGCGCGCGTCTCGCTCTCGTTGAGCTCGCGCTGCTTGTCGGCCGCGATCTGCTTCTGCGCGAAGGTCTCGACCTGCTCGCGCGCGATCTGGCGGTCACGCAGCTGGGACATGATGTCCTCGATCTTGCGGTCGCCCTGCTGCGGCTTCGGGGTGCCGATCAGCACTTCCTGGAACTCGAGCGAGTAGGCCTGGAAGCGCTCGCGCATGTCGATCGACGCGGCGGCCTGCAGCTCGCTGCGCGACTGGATCAGCTCGATGAAGGTACGGCGCTGCGACACGTTCTTGAAGTACGCCGAGACCATCGGGTCGAGCGTCTGCTCGACGAGCTGCTTCACGTTGCCGAAGCGCTGCACGACCATCGGCGCCTTGCGGTAGTCGATGTGCACGACCACCGACAGGGGCAGCAGCGGCTCGAAGGCGTCCTTGGTGATCAGCGTGATCTCGCGCAGGTTCGAGTCGAAGTTCGAGCCCGTCATGCCGGTCTGCCACATGAGCACGAAGTTGGTCGTGGGGACGAGCTCGATCTTGCCGGCGTAGGTGTTGAACGCGTACTTGCCGGGCATCAGCGGGTCGCGCCACACCCCGCGGCAGCCGGTCTCCACCAGCTCGCCGTGCGAGTACTTGTCGCCCGAGACGTCGGCGCCCTTGCGGCCCGTGTACGACACGACGACGCCGACGTAGCCGACCGGGATCACGGTCTTGGTGATCATCTCGACGGTCGCGAACAGGCGGTTGATGTAGTATGTGCCTTCGACGAGCACCCGCTCCTGGCGTCCGCGGCGGCCGCCGGCGGCGAGGAACTTCTCCGGTTCCTGGAACGAGTTGTGGTTGTCGCCCACGTCCGGCGCGAGCAGCTCGTTGCGCGGCAGGGCGGGGCCGTCCTGCACCGTCACGACGGCCAGCAGGTCGGAGGCGCGCTCGTCGTCCGCGCCCTTGATGACGACCGGCGAGAAGCCGCGGCGCTGGTCCAGCAGGTCGCGCATCTTCTGGTAGTACTCGCGCTCGGTGGTGTCCATCGTCATCGAGTAGGTCGCCTCCTCGGTCATCACGACGAACAGCGCGGGGTTGATGATGTGCACGCCCTCGCGCAGCACCTTGCGCTGCGGGCCCTTCTGGCCGCCGCCCTGCAGGAAGGCGCGGACGTCGAGGAAGTGGTCGATGCGGGCGTTGTCCGCGAGCGTCTGGCCGGCAGGCAGGTCGACGCCGTCGCGCGCGAAGACGTAGCCGATCTTGCCCTGCGTCACCGACACCATCGGGCAGATGTGCACGCGGTACTGCAGCGGGGCGAAGAAGTGGAAGCCGCCGCGCAGCAGCTCGGGCTGGAAGCCGGCCTCGCCGCTCAGCGCGAGCAGCCCCGAGCGCACCGAGCCGCTGCCGCTCCACAGCTTCTCGACGACGCCGATGCGGTCGTTGGGGATGTAGCGGACGATGCCCGTGAGCGTGGCGAGCAGCCACAGCACGAGCACGATGCCGAGCCCGACGCCCACGGCGGCGAGCGTCACGGAAAGCGGCGTCCAGGCGCCGTGGATCAGATCGGAAAACATGAGTTCCTTCCTCGGGCGCTGGGCCCGTCGTTGTCATGCGCCCCGGGCGCGGCTGGCGCCGCGACGGCCTTGCGCATCCTCTTGCGCGCGGCGGCCGTCGACACGGGTGCGCGAAGGCGCGGCCTCTGGCAGCCGGCGCATTGCGCTTCGGACCGCGCCGGCGAGCGCGTGCGGATCCCCGTCGCGCCTCGCACGAGCGACACGCGGACGAGCCTGCGCACACGCGCGCGGGGCGCGTGCCGAGACGTTCAGTGGAGGGACGGCGGGTGCGCCGTCAGGCCTGCCCCGGTGGGACTCGCCGGTGTCGGCAGGCCACGGGCTTGCAGGCGCCGTGCGCCGCGGGCGCCACGCCCGGGCGGTGAAGGGTCATGGAGCAAGCGGCGTCGCAGGCCACCAGGCCGGAATCGCCGATCGATGCGACGCCGAGGGCGCCACGGATGCGAAAGTTACGCAAGTCTCACTCACTGTCTGCGACCGCCAAGGGCCCGACGGTTGAGCATCTTGCGCTTCGTGTTGCGCTGCGTCAATGGGGAGCCGCGGCGCTTTGGAGAGCGCTCCCGAAACGCGCGCAAGCGCCCGCTGGCACCGACAATCGCGCGCCATGGACCGCTTGCTGCGATGGCTGCCCGCCGACGTCGATCCCGCCGCGGGCTGGCTGCTCGCGAGCCGCTCGCTGCGCGGCTTCGCCGACGGCTTCGTCGCCGTCCTGCTGCCGGCCTACCTGTCGGCGCTCGGGCTGGGGCTCGTGCAGATCGGCGTGCTGAGCACGCTCACGCTGGCGGGCTCCGCCGCCGCGACGATCGCGCTCGGCGCGCTGGGGCACCACGTCGCGTCGACGCGGCTGATGCGCATCGCCGCGGCCACGATGGTCGCCACCGGCCTCGGCTTCGCCGGGTTCGCGGCGTTCTGGCCGCTCGCCGCCATCGCCTTCGTCGGCACCCTCAACCCGAGCTCGGGCGACGTCAGCGTCTTCCTGCCGCTGGAGCACGCGCGCCTTGCGCACGCCGCGCGCACCAGCGTCGCCCGCACCGCGCTGTTCGCGCGCTACGCCCTGCTGGGCAACCTCAGCGCCGCGCTCGGCTCGCTCGCGTCCGCGCTGCCGTCGTGGTGGCATGCACGCCTGCACGTCGACCTGCTCGCCGGCATGCGCGCGATGTTCGTGCTGTACGCCGCGACCGGGGCGATCGTCGCGCTGCTGTACCGCCGGCTCGAATCGCAGCGCCGTGCCGACGATGCCGCGACCGAGGCGCCGCCGCAGCCGCTCGGACCCTCGCGCGGGATCGTCGTGCGCCTCGCGGCGCTGTTCTGCGTCGACTCGTTCGCGGGCGGGCTGGTCGTCAACTCGATGCTCGCGCTGTGGCTGTACCGACGCTTCGGGCTCGCGGTGGGCGACGCGGGCGCGTTCTTCTTCGTCGCCGGCATCCTCGTGACCGCCTCGCAGCTCGTCGCGCCGGCGCTCGCGCGGCGCGTCGGACTCGTGCGCACCATGGTCTACACGCACATCCCGGCCAATGGGTTCCTGATGCTGGCCGCGCTGGCGCCGACGCTGCCGCTCGCGATCGCGCTGCTGCTCGCCCGCAGCGCGCTGCAGGCGATGGATGTGCCGGCCCGCAGCGCCTTCGTGATGGCCGTGGTGACGCCCCCCGAGCGCCCGGCCGCCGCCAGCTTCACCGCCGTCCCGCGCAGCCTGGCCGCGGCGGCGGCGCCGACGATCACGGCGGCCCTGCTCGCGAGCGGCGTCGCCGCGGCGCCCCTGCTGGTCGGCGGCGCGCTGAAGATCGGCTACGACCTGGCGCTGCTGGCGATGTTCCGCCGCCACCCGGTGGACTGATCCGGCCTAACCGGCCGCTGCAGCGGATTCCTTCTCCGCGAGCAAGCGCTCCAGGCACTGCTCCTCGATGCCGTAGAAGCGCTTGAGCTCCGCGACCTGCGCGAGCGCCTGCCCGCGCCGGCGCAGGGCCTGCGGCGAATCGGCGCGCTCGCGGCGCTTCACGGCGAGGATCATCTTGTTCTTGCTGGTGTGCTCGAGCGCGACGAACTCGAACACCTGCGCGTCGTAGCCATGCGCCTCCAGCAGCAGCGCGCGCAGCGCGTCGGTGACCATCTCGGCCTGCTGGCCCAGGTGGATGCCGTGCTGCAGCATCGGCTTGAGCAGCGGCGGCAGGTGCATCTGAGGGCGCACCTGCTTGTGGCAGCAGGGCGAGCACATGACGATCGCGGCGCCCGCGCGGATGCCGGTGTGGATCGCGTGGTCGGTCGCGGTGTCGCAGGCGTGCAGGGCGATCATCACGTCCAGGCGCGCGGGCACGAAGCTCGAGACGTCGCCCGCCTCGAAGCGCAGGCCCTGCAGGCCGCATTGCGCGACCACCTCGTTGCACAGGCGCACGAGCTCGGGCCGCAGTTCGACGCCGACGATGTCCAGCGAATGCGGCTCGCGGCCGTCCTGGCGCCGCAGCCAGTCGTGCAGCGCGAACGTCAGGTAGCCCTTGCCGGCGCCGAAGTCGACGACGTTCAGCGGCGAGCGCGCGTCGAACCCGGCCGACTCCAGCGCATGCGCCATCACCTCGACGAACTTGTTGATCTGCTTCCACTTGCGCGCCATGGCCGGCACCAGCGCGGCGCGCGCATCGGTGACGCCGAGCGCGGCGAGGAAGGGCGTGTCCAGGCTCAGCCAGCGGTGCTTGCGGCGGTCGTGCCCGGGCTCGTCGTGCGCGACCTCCGCGCGCGCCGCGTCG
>DASVLN010000980.1:0-2914 GCA_036384855.1 Burkholderiaceae bacterium
GGCCGAGGCCGGCGCTCGCGGCCTCGAGCGTGCCGCCGTGCATCTCCAGCAGGCGCCGCGACAGCGCCAGCCCGATGCCGAGCCCGCCCTGGGCGCGGCTGTGGGTGCGGTCGATCTGCGTGAACATCTCGAACAGCCGCGGCAGCTGGTCGGCGGCGATGCCGACCCCGTTGTCGGTGACGGTGACCGCCAGCCAGCCCGCCTGCTGCGCGCAGGCGAGCTCGATCACCCCGCCGGGGTCGGTGTAGCGGGCCGCGTTGTTCAGCAGGTTCACGAACACCTGGCTGAGGCGCATCGCGTCGCCGCGCACCCACAGCGCCTGCGGCGCCGGCACGACGACGAGGTGGTGGTGGGCCTGGTCGACGAGCGGCCGGCTCGCCTCGACCGCCGCGTCGATGACCGCGCCGAGGTCGACGTCCTCCTGGCGCAGCGTGATCTGGCCGCGGCTGACGCGCGAGATCTCGAGCAGGTCGTCGACGAGGCGCACCATGTGGCCGACCTGGCGCTCGAGCATCTCGCGCAGCCGCGGCAGGTGCGCCGCCCCGCCCGGCAGGGCCAGCAGGTGGACGGCGTTGCGGATCGGCGCGAGCGGGTTGCGCAGCTCGTGGGCGAGCGTCGCGAGGAATTCGTCCTTGCGGCGGTCGGTCTCGCGCAGGCGCTCCTCGCTCTCGTGGAGCTCGCGCTCGGCGCGCTTCCTGCGCGTGACGTCGCTCGCCGCGCCGAACCATTCGACGACCTCGCCATGGTCGTCGACCACCGGGATCGCGCGCGAGAACGTCCAGCCGATCGTGCCGTCCGCGTGGACGACCTGGTGCTCGAGCTCGAACGGCGTGCGCGTCGCGATCGCGTGCGCGATGGCGCCGCGCACGCGCGGTCGCTCGTCGGCCGGGATGTAGAGCTCGAGCCAGTCGGCGGACGGCTCGTCGGTATGGGGCAGGAAGTCGCGGCCGTCGAGCTCGCGCATCTGCGACCAGTCGGCGCTCATGCGGTAGACGGCGTCGGAGCTCGCCGTGACGAGCGCGCGGAACTTCTGGTCGATCGCCGCGACCTCGGCGAGCGCGTCCTCGCGTGCCCGGGCTGCGGCGCGGCGCGCGCGCTCGGTGCGGGCGCGCTCGAAGGCCATGCGCGTGCGCTGGGCCACCTCGCGAGCGAAGTCGATGTCGTCGGCCGTCCAGGCGCGCGGTGCGGGGTGGTCGACGTACAGCAGCGCGACGAGCCGTCCCTGCTCCAGCACCGGCACGTGCACGTAGGCGCGCGCGTGCCGCGACTCCAGCACGGCGGCGACCGCGGCGGTGCGCGGCTCCTCGCGCACGTCGACGACGACCACGAACTCGCCGCGCCGCAGCGCGTCGACGAACACGCCGGGCGAATGCAGCGGATGGACGCCGACCGTGGAGGCGATGCCCGGCGCCGTCCAGTCGCGCTCCACGCGCAACGTGTCGCCGCCGGGATCGACGGCGGCGTAGCCGGCGCGCGCGACATGCAGCGTCGCGCCGATCAGCTCCGCCGCCAGGCGGCCGATGGCGGCGGGGTCCTCGAGGTCGCGCAGCCGCTCCGACAGCCGCACGAGCGCATCGCGGCGCTGCTCCGCCGCGACGCGGCTCGTCGCGTCCACGCCCTCCATGAAGATGCCCGTCACCTCGCCGCCCTGGCCGCGGATCGGCTGGAGGATGAAGTCGACGTAGCGCGCCTCCGGCGGCGCGCCCGGCGCGCTGGGGCGGTCATAGCGCGCGCCGTAGCCGGAGAACGCCTCGCCGGAGCGGTAGACCTGGTCCAGCAGCGCGACCCAGCCCTGCTCCGCCGCGCCGGGCAGCGCCTCGGCGACGGTGCGGCCGACGATGGCGGGCAGGCCCACCAGCTTCAGGTAGCTCGCGTTGGCGAGCGCGAAGCGGTGCTCCGGGCCCTCGACGACCGCCATGAAGCTGGGCGCCAGCGCGAACAGCTGCGCGAGGCGCGCGCGCTCGCCGCTGACCGCGCGCTCGGCCAGCACCTTCTCGGTCGTCTCGACCACCACCGCCATCACGCCGGCGGGAACGCCGCGCTCGTCGAGCAGCGGCGAGTAGTCGAGGTTCATCCACGCCGGCTCCGGACGGCCGTGGCGGTGCAGCGTGAGCTCCTGGTCGCGGTACTCCAGGTTGCCGCCGGCCAGGCCGACCTTCATCACGTGGTCGTTGAAGTCGGCGACCTCGGGCCAGCCCTCGCGCACGTTCGAGCCCAGCAGCGCCGGATGGCGCTTGCCGGCGAACACCGAGTAGGCGTCGTTGTAGACCATCACGCCCGGCTCGCCCCACAGCATCACGATGGGCACGCGCGAGCGCAGCATCAGCGAGGTGGCCGAGCGCACATGCGCCGGCCAGTCGGCGATGCGGCCCATCGCGGTTCGGCTCCAGTCGAAGGCGGCGATCAGCTCGCCCATGCGGCCGCCGCCGGCGAGGAACGCGAGCGTCCCGCCGGCATCCTCCGCCTCCGACGTCGTGAGCCGTGCCGTCATCTGGAGATACCGTCTGCCGTATCAGGAAATTCTGGCATGGCCGGGCATCACGGCGATGCCATCAGCGCGCCGACCTGGGCGATCTCCACCGGCTTGATCAGGTGGGCGTCGAAGCCGGCGACGAGCGAGCGCTCGCGGTCCTGCGGCTGGCCGTAGCCGGTGACGGCAGCGGCGCGCAGGTCCGCGAGCCCCGGCCGCTCGCGCAGCGCGTGCAGCAGCGTGCAGCCGTCCATGTCGGGCATGTTGAGGTCGAGCATCGCCCAGTCCGGCGCGAACGCGTCGACCTGCGCCAGCGCCGCGCCGGCCGCGTGCGCGACCAGCACCTCGTGGCCCATCAGGCGCAGCATGTCGCCCATGCTGTCGGCGGCGTCGGCGTTGTCGTCGACGACCAGCACCCGCCGCGGCGCCACGCGGCCGGCGACG
>DASVLN010000981.1:0-1925 GCA_036384855.1 Burkholderiaceae bacterium
CGCGCACCATCTCGCCGTGCAGGGCCTCGCGGCGATCGATGAAGGTGCCGATGACGGCGAGGCCGACCGAGCCGCCGAGGTTGCGCGCCATGTTGTACAGGCCGGCGGCGTCGCCCGATTCCTCGCGCGATACCGCGGCCATCGAGGCCTGGTTCAACGGCATCATCGCGAGCATCTGGCCGACGCCGCGCAGCAGCTGCGAGCCGGTGAAGTCGGCGCCGACGCTCTGTGCGGTGAGGGTGGTGTCCAGCAGGCAGCTCGCCGCGAAGCAGCCCAGCCCGGCGATCACGAGGACGCGGAAGTCGACCTTGCCCAGCAGGCGCGGCAGCATCGGCATCATCAGGATCGCCGGCACGCCCGCCAGCAGCATCACCGCGCCCGACTGCTGCGCGTTGTAGCCGGCGATCAGGCTCAGGAACTGCGGCACGAGGTAGGACACGCAGTACAGCCCCGCGCCCACGGTGAACACGATCAGGATCACGCTCGCATAGTGCCGGTTGCGCAGCAGCGCCAGCCGCAGGATGGGCCGCGCGGCCGTGAGCTGCGACGCGGCGATCAGCAGCATGCCGACGGACGACAGCACGCTCAGCGCCACGATCATCGACGACTCGAACCAGCGCTCGCGCTGCCCTTCCTCGAGCACCACGGTCAGCGTGCTCAGGCCCAGCGCGAGGCCCGCGATGCCGAGCCAGTCGGCCTCGAGGAAGTCCTTCAGCCGCGCGCGATCCGCAGGCAGCCCCAGCACCAGCAGCGCGATCAGCGTGAAGCACACCGGCACGTTGATGAAGAAGCACCAGCGCCAGCTCGCGCCCTCGGTCAGCGCGCCGCCCACGACCGGCCCGAGCAGCGGCCCGAGCAGCACGATCAGGCCGAACATCGTCATGCCCACGGGCATCTGGTGGCGCGGCAGGCGGGTGCGGATGATGGTCTGCGCCGTCGGGATCATCGCGCCGCCGGTGAAGCCCTGGCCGATGCGCGCGAGCACCAGCACGGCGAGCCCGTCGGACAGCCCGCACAGCACCGAGAACGCGGTGAACAGCGCCGCGTTCCCGAGCAGGAACCTGCGCAGACCGAACACGCGGGTGAGCCACGCCGCGAGCGGGATCATGACGATCTCGGACATCAGGTAGCCGGTCGAGATCCAGGTGCCCTCGGTGCCCGTCGCGCCGACCGCGCCCTGGATCTGCGGCAGCGCCGAGTTGGTGATCGAGATGTCCAGCGTCGCCATCAGCGCGCCGAGCGCGCCGGCGAAGACGGCCACCCAGTCGGACGCATGCGCGTTCGGCTCCGCGTGCGCGGGCGCGGGCGCGGCGGCCTCAGCCACGGCGGCCCTCGTCGGCCAGCCGGTGCTCGTCGCCCATGCCCGACCGGGTATCGACCTCGGCGGTGACGGACAGCCCGGGCACCAGCCGCTCGCGCGCCTCGGGCGGGGCCTCGAGCCGCACGCGCACCGGCACGCGCTGCACGATCTTCGTGAAGTTGCCGGTCGCGTTCTCGGGCGGCAGCAGCGCGAACTGCGAGCCGGTGCCGGGCGAGAAGCTCTCCACCACGCCGTGCAGGTCGACGCCGGGCAGCGCGTCCACGCGCACCGTCACCGGCTGCCCGGCGCGCATGCGGGCGATCTGCGTCTCCTTGAAGTTGGCGACGAGATAGACCTGCTGCACCGGCACCACCGTCATCAGCCGCGTGCCGGGCTGCACGAACTGGCCGACGCGCACGGTGCTGTCGCCGATGCGACCGTCGATGGCGGCGCGCACGACCGTGTCGTCGACCTCGAGGCCGCTCTGGCGCAGGCTCGCCTCGCCGGCCTTGACCTGGGCCTCGGCCTGCGCGGCCTGCGCGGCGCTCGACGCGAGCCGGCCGCGCGCGGACTTCACCGCCGCCTCGTCCTCGCGCAGGCTGGCCTCGGCCTGGGCCTGCGTGTT
>DASVLN010000982.1:0-3008 GCA_036384855.1 Burkholderiaceae bacterium
CATCCCGGCGCGAGCGCGGCGGCGGGGGTCACTCGGCGTCCTCGTCGCCCGGCGCGGCGACGGGCGCCCCGGGGCGATACTCGAGCAGGTCGCCCGGCTGGCACTGCAGCACCTCGCAGATCGCGGCCAGCGTGTCGAAGCGCACGCCGCGCACCTTGCCCGACTTCAGCAAGGAGATGTTCTGCTCCGTGATGCCCACGCGCTCGGCGAGTTCGCGCGAGCGCATCTTGCGGCGCGCCAGCATCACGTCCAGGTTGACGACGATGGTCATCAGACGAAGCCCGCGTTGTCCTCGGCCAGGCGCGCGGCCTCTGTCATCACGCTCGAGATCGCGAGCAGCGCGGCGCCGAACAGCAGCAGCGCGTACTCCTCGGACGAGACGTAGACGTTCAGCTCCCGGTGCCCGATCGCGCGGTTCCAGGTCGCGAGGACGGAGACCACCGCGCCGTCGATCGGCGAGAGCACCGCCGCCGCCATCGTCCAGCGCGCGAAGCCGCGCAGCCGGTCGAGCGCGCGCAGGCCGAAGATGCGGCCCTGCGCGTACTCCCCGAACAGCTGCCACAGCCGCAGCAGCATCATCATCGCGACCGCCGCGGTCACGCACATCCACGCGACGCAGCGCAGGCGCGAGACCGCATCGAGCTGCGCGATGTCGTCCAGGTGCGAGTCGCGGCGGATCTGCGCCAGCGCGTAGGCCGGGTCGATCCACAGCGCCGCGACCGCGACCGCCAGCACCAGCGCGCCGACGGCCACGAGCCCGCGCACGAGCAGCGACAGCCGGCGGATGCGATGCGCCGTGACGGCACCGGGCGGCAGGGGAGCGGGAGTCGTCATCGGTGTGGACTAAAAGCGTTGCGGCAATAAATTATTGTAAAACGATAAAATATGATTGCGCAACGGGATCAAGCGCGCGATGACAACGGACAAGAGCCACGCGACATGCCCGGCCCGGCATGCGCGCGACAATCGCCCGATGGCCCGCAAGCAACACGTCAGCGAAACCCCCGCCACCCAGTGGCTGCGCGAGCACGGGGTGACCTTCCAGGAGCACGTCTACGACTACGTCGAGCACGGCGGCACGGCGGAGTCTTCCGCGCAGCTCGGCGTGCCCGAGCACGAGGTCGTCAAGACGCTGGTGATGCAGGACGAGGCGGCGCGTCCGCTGGTGGTGCTGATGCACGGCGACCGCCAGGTCTCGACGAAGAACCTCGCGCGCGCGATCGGGTGCAAGTCGGTCGAGCCGTGCAAGCCGGAGGTGGCGCAGCGCCACAGCGGCTACCAGGTCGGCGGCACGTCGCCGTTCGGCTTCCGCAAGGACGTGCCGGTGTACGTGCAGGAGACCGTCCTCGGACTGCCGCGCATCCTCATCAACGGCGGCCGGCGCGGCTTCCTGGTGGAGATCTCGCCCGACGTCCTGGTCGGCGCGCTCGGCGCGAAGCCGGTGCAGTGCGCGCTCTGATCGCGACCGGCCCATGCCTGGATGGAGGACGCCCCGGCCGCGCGCGGTCCGGGGCGTCGGTCGTGGCGCGCGCATCACGCGCGCGCGGCGCTCAGGTGCCCAGGGCCTGCAGCAGCTTGGCGCCGTCCGGCGAGCCCCAGCCGGTGCACGCATCCCAGCCCGCCGCGGCCTTGTAGGCGCCGTTGTTGCCGCTGGTGATGTCGCGCGTCACGCCCTTGCCGGCGAGCGACCCGTACAGCATCGGATTGAGGAAGCCGACCGGATGGCCGAGCTTCTGGTTCATCACGGCGACCAGCCCGGCCCACAGCGGCGCGACGGCGCTGGTGCCGCCGATCACGAAGTCCTGGCCGTCCACGCGCACGTCGTAGCCGGTGTTCGGGTCCGCGTCGCCCGCGACGTCGGGCACGCCGCGTCCGCTCTTGCCCGAGGCGACCTTGGACTGGTACGCCGGCACCGCGAAGTGGGTGCTGAAGCCGCCGCCGGTGGCGCTGGTGGTCGAGCCCTCGTTCCACACCACCTCGGAGCCGATCGCCGTCGCGCTGGCGGCCAGCAGCTTGGTGCCGCCGCAGGCGAGCACGTTGGGGCTGGACGCCGGGAAGTCGACGTGCGGCTTGCCGTCGTCGACGCCGTCGCCGGAGCCGGTGTCGCCCGCGGCCGCGCAGATCGTCACGCCCATCGCGGCGGCAGCCTGGAAGGCCTGGTCCATCTGGTCCATCGATTGCGCCGTCCAGCCCGACTCGGCCTGGCCCCAGCTGATCGAGATCACCGAGGGCTTGTTGAGCTTGTCGTGGATCGCCGTCGTGACGGCGTCGAGGAAGCCCTGGTCGGTGTTGGGCGCGAAGTAGACGGCGATCGTGGCCTTCGGCGCGACGGCGCCGGCGACCTCGATGTCCAGCAGCACCTCGCCGTCGGCGCTGTTGGCATTGGTCGGATGGTTCTTGGCGTGGTCGACCAGCACCGCCCGGACCTTGGGCTCGGCGAGCCCCAGGCCCTTGAAGTAGGTCTTCAGGTCGGCCGGCTTGTAGCCGCCGCCCAGCTCGATGATGCCGATGCACTGGCCGCTGCCGTCGGCGCCGGCGGGGAAGTCGTAGAGCTTGGCGAGCTCCAGCGGCGTGAAGGCCTTGGCGGCGACGGACTTCAGGCTCTGGCTCACGACGTGGCGCTGGAAGTGCGGCTGGGCGTGCGGACGGTCGTCCAGCCCGAACACGCCCTCGACGATGCCGGCGAGCTCCGCGGGCACCGAGATCGCGCCCGTGCGGCCGCGGTAGGTGCCGTCGGCGTGCTCGTACTCCTGGAGCGAGACCTCGAAGGCCTTGGCCATGCCGGCCGCATCGCCGGCGAGCACCACGCTGCGCCGGCCCGCGTCGGCCTGCACGACCGCCAGGCCGTACTCCTTGGCGAACGCGGCGACCTTGGCGATGTCCTGGTCGTCGGCGCCGTGGGCGGACTCGTACTCGTCGCGCGTCAGGTAGCGGCGCTGCGCGGGATGCACGTCGTCGGCGGCGCCGGCCGCGGCGTGCGCCTGCAGCGGGCTCTTCGCGCGCAGGCG
>DASVLN010000983.1:0-1512 GCA_036384855.1 Burkholderiaceae bacterium
CGCACCCGCTCGATGTCGGCCTTTTCCTCGACCGCGAACTCCCGCAGTTCGCGCTCGAGGCGGCGGCGGATCCAGCGCGCGACGAGCGGGCCGACGACCGGGCGCAGCCGCTGCGTCACGGTGAGCTCGACCAGCGTGCCCGGGGCGCGGCGCTCCTCGTCGTCGCGGCGCCAGAAGCGCGCGCAGACCGTGCAGCCGCGGTGCGTGCCGGCGACGCAGGTGTCGACGACGGTGCCATCCGGCCGGAATTCGCGCTCGACGATGTCGCGCTGCACCGTCCACGGCGTGCGCAGCAGGCGCTCGTAGCGCGGGCCCGCCGGGCCGGGCGGCAGCTGGCGAAGCCGTTCCCGTGGATGCACGCGCGCGACCTGGCGATGGCCGAGGTCGGCATAGTGCGCGCGGACGACGTCCGGTCCGGCAGCGATCCACTCGTCGTGCTGGATCTCGATGAAGCGTGGCACCTGGGTTTCCTCCGAGGTCGGGCGAGCACGGCCGCCCCGGTGCCTTGCCGGCAAGCGTCAGGCCGGATGCGCCGGCGCCGCGTACCAGAGCGCGGCGAAGAAGTGACAGGTCGTGCCGGCCAGCACGAACAGGTGCCAGGCGAAGTGCAGATAGGGCACGCGCGAGTCGAACATGAAGACGACCGCGCCGGCCGTGTAGGCGATGCCGCCGGCCAGCAGCCACGCGAGGCCCGCCCACGGCATCGCATGGATCAGCGGGCCGGCCGCGACGATGGCGAACCAGCCCATCGCGACGTACAACCCGGTCGACCACAGCGGATGCTTGAGCAGGTTCAGCAGCTTGACCGCGACGCCCGCTGCCGCCATCGCCCAGATCGCGCCGAACAGCGTCCAGCCCCAGGCCCCGTGCAGGACGCCGAGCGCGAACGGCGTGTAGCTGCCCGCGATGAAGAGGTAGATCGCCGCATGGTCGACGCGGTTGAGGAAGGCCTTGACGCGGCCCTCGGGCGCCGCGTGGTACAGCGCGGAGACGAGGTAGAGCACGATCATCGTGGCCGAGAACACGCTGACGGCGACGACGTTGACCGCAGTGCCGTGGCGCGCCGCGACGACGACGAGCAGCGGCAGCGAGGCGATGGCCAGCAGGAAGCCGATGCCGTGGCTGACGGCGTTGGCGATCTCTTCGCCCAGCGTCTGGGGACGTTCTTCGAGGAGGGTGGTCATGGGTCGGGATCGTACCGGGTTTGCCATGACGGCCCGAAGGCCGCCGAGCATGCGGCAGCAACGACCGTGCCCGGAATTCCAGGCATGCAGGGTGCCGCCGCGATGCGCCTTCCCCGCTCAACGCGCAGCAGGCGCGCCGCGACGACACGGGGCTCGGCTCGAAACGCGCGGAAACAAAAGAGCGCCCCGCGTGCCACGACGCGGAGCGCAAACCCATGCAAGGAAGACGAGGCAGGCGGGATGCCTGCGCGGGTGCGGGAGGCCGGACGGCTGCCCGGCGCCCGTCAGCCGTGCGCCACGCGCAGCGGGCGCGCCCCGGCCGCGACCG
>DASVLN010000984.1:0-2506 GCA_036384855.1 Burkholderiaceae bacterium
CGCGCTGCTGGCCGGCCACCTGCGCGGCGGCGGCCGCACGGTGCTGCTCGAGCCGCAGGCGCTGCACACCGAGACCACGCGCCTGCCGGGCCTCGACGGCCGCAAGATGAGCAAGAGCCTGGACAACGCGATCGGCATGCGCGAGCCGCCGGCCCAGGTCGAGGCCAAGATCCGCGGCATGCGCACCGACCCGCAGCGCATGCGCCGCACCGACCCCGGCGAGCCGGAGCGCTGCCCGGTCTGGCAGTTCCACCTCGCCTACTCGGACGAGCCGACCCGCCGCTGGGCCGCCGACGGCTGCCGCAGCGCGGGCATCGGCTGCCTCGACTGCAAGCAGCCGGTCGTCGACGCCGTCCTGCGCGAGCAGGCGCCCTGGCGCGAGCGGGCCGAGGCGTTGCTGGCCAATCCCAAGCACGTGCACTGGATCGTCGAGATGGGCACCGAACGCGCCCGCACCGTCGCGCGCCAGACCATGAAGGACGTGCGGGAGGCCGTGGGCCTGGCCTACTGAGCGCACGCAGGCGCAGACAAGCACAGACAAGCCCAGACGAGACGGACAGGTTGCGCATCCATGGCCGGCATCCACATCACCGACATCGAGTCCGCCATCAACTGGTGGCGCGGCCGCCATCCGTCGCCCGACGGCGTCACCGCCTGCAAGGAGGTGCTGGCCCTGGCCGAGGTCTACGCGCTGATGGTCTACTACCGCGAGTCCGAGGCCGACGAGGACACGCTGCCGCGCGCCGCCCGGCAGGCGTGGCTCGAGTGGTACGCATCGACGCCCGACGCGCCCTGCATCGCGATCTGCTCGACCTCCCAGGGCGACTCGACCTGCAAGGGCTGCGGCCGCACCTTCGAGGAGGTGCAGCACTGGCCGGGCATGTCGCCGGGCGCCAAGCGCGCCGTCTGGCGCCGCATCACGCTCGAGGCCAAGGCCTGGCGCTTCAACAGGTACGCCGAGCGGGCGCACCGGGCCACGGGCGAGGATCATCCCGACGAGCATGTCTTCGAGCCGGTGCCCGACACCGCCCCGGGTATCCGAACTCCTTGACGGGAACCGTGATGGGTTCCACACCCCGAACGTAGGGAATCCTGGACGACTGCTGAATCCGGGCCACGGGCGGCCGAAGACACGGCGATGCGTGCGGGCGGGGAGGCCGGCGCGCGATTTCAAGGAATCGAGCCGTGTCCGACGTCAATCCACATTACCTCGACCACGTCGTGAAGCTCTCGGAGACCTCGGACATCGAGGCGAGCGAGGACATCGTCAACGGCAACGGCGTGAAGCTGCTGGCCAAAGGCGCGAAGATCGACGCCCGCGCGCGCGAGCGCCTGCTCGAGTTCCGCCTCAGCAAGCCGCTCGAGAACATGATGCGCGTCGTCGGCGGCACCGATCCGTCGTCCTTCGGCCCGGTCGCGGAGCAGCTGCTGGCCCGCCACGGCCTGCTGCGGGGGATCTGCGACACCGCGCAGGGCATCGCCCCGCTGGAAGCGGTCCGCACCGTGGAGCTGTCGACCAACGTGCAGTCGCTGCTGAGCGTCTATGCCGGCCAGTCGGCGGACAAGCTCGAGCACGCGGTCGGCGTGGCGCTGCTGTGCGCGGCGTTCGGCGACGGCCTGTCGCGCAATCCCGCCGACATCGGCGCGCTGGTCATCTCGGGTCTCGCCCACGACGTCGGCGAGCTCTACATCGATCCCGCGTTCCTGCGCCGCGACACGCACCTCGGGCCGCAGCAGTGGAAGCATGTCGCGACCCACCCCATCGTCGGCTCGCACGTGCTGGGCACGATGCCGGGCGCGGGCCCGCGCGTCGCCAGCGTCGTGATGGCGCACCACGAACGCCTCGACGGCTTCGGCTACCCGCAGGGCCTGCTGGGCACCAGCCTGTCGATGGCCGGGCAGATCCTGGCGGTGGCCGAGATGCTGATGGGCCTGCTCGAATCGGGCACGCAGCACGCGGCGCGCGCGGCCGTGGCGATGAAGCTGGTGCCGGGCGAGTTCCACCGCCGCTTCGTCGACCGCGTGGCCCGCGGAGCGCGCGCGGCGGGCGAGTCGGCGCCGCAGGAGGACGTCGACCTCGCGACGCTCGAGGATCGCGTGGCGCGAATGGCCGCCACCGTACAGCACGTGCGCCAGCTGCGCGACGGCATGCAGGCGGAGATGGCACGGTTCGGCTTCGCGCTGCGCGCACTGGTGGAGCACGCGTTCTCGCGCTGGGAGCGCATCGCGATCGGCTTTTCCAGCACCGGCCTCGACCTCGCCGCCGACGGCGACCTGCGCGCCGCGCTCGCCCAAATGACGCCCGCCGACCGCATGGAAGTCGGCATCGTCCTGGGCGAGCTGCGGTGGCGCATCCGCGAGCTCGAGCGCCAGCTGCAGATCCGCAGCGAGCTGTTCAATCCGACCGACGCCGAACGCGTGCGCGCGCTCATCGAGCAGGCGCAGCAGCCGCCCGCCGCCGCGATGGCGGCCGTCCTCGCCTGAGGCTCGCGCGGCCCGCGCGCCG
>DASVLN010000985.1:0-4720 GCA_036384855.1 Burkholderiaceae bacterium
CGGCCGCGCGCCCTGCCCGCTCAACCGGCGAGCACGGCCTCGCCGGCGGTCGCTCGCGGCGGCGCGGCGGCCATGGCCGGCAGGCGCATCAGCGGCTGTCCCATGCGCAGCCGCGCGCCCGGCACGATGGACTCGTGCAGCTCGAAGCCGCGCGGCGCGAACACGATGATCGTCGAGCCGTGCTGGAACCAGCCCATCTCCTCGCCCTTGGCGAAACGGGCGGGATGCCCGGCCAGCGAGATCTCGTTCGGCCCCTTGTAGCGCAGGTGCAGCAGCACGTCGAGGAACTTCAGCCGCAGGCTGGCGACCAGGATCGCCGCCACCGGCACGATGGCCACCGGATGCCCGCCGCGCGCGAGCCGCGTGCGCAGCACCGCGCGCTCGTTGCGGCAGAACAGGCGCTCGACCCGCTTCAGCGCGATCGGGTTGACGTTCCAGGCGTCGCCGCTGTGGTAGGTCACGTGCTCCACCGCGAGGTCCTGCGGCGCGTGGAAGCGGTGGTACATCGCCGAAGTCAGGCGCAGCGTCACGTAGGTGCCGTCTCGGTACGGCGCGACGTCGTTGGACGGGCCGAACAGCTCCTCCATCCGGTAGGGGAAGCCCTTGGCCTGGAACACCTCGGTGCCCGCGGCCGAGCCGCAGGCGCCGACGATGGCGTCGCAGGGCGAGGTCAGCACGCCGGGGTCGGGGTCGACCGGACGCGCGCCGGGCACGAGCTCGCGCGTGAAGCAGTCGTGCAGGCTGTCGAAGCGGCGCTTGCGCGCGTCGCTGAGGTCGAGGTCCGTGAACAGCTTCCAGGTCGCGATCGACAGGCGGCAGACGACCGGGTTGCGGATCTTGCTGAACCAGCCCATGAACCGCGTGAGCGCGATGCGCGGGACGCGGTTGGTGAGCAGGAAGTTCAGGTCCTCCTGCAGGAGCAGGCTGCGCAGGAGGTTCTTCATCGCGGGCGTCGGCCGGACGTCGGGATCGTGGAGAAGCGCTGGCGCAGCATCTCGCGCAGCAGGCCGCGGCGGATCGCCTTGTTGCTCTGCGCCGGATCCTCGCGCCACCAGCCGTCGGCCTGCATCTCGAGGGCGGCGGCGACGAAGCGCTCGGTGACGGCCTCGAAGTCCTCGTCGCGGTAGTTCAGGCTGAAGATGAAGCGGCCGGTGCCGATCCAGCTCAGCGCGAGGCCGTGCGCGCGCAGGTAGAACTGCAGCATCCAGTTGTAGCGCGAGGGCTTGTCGTAGAGCACCGTCCAGATCGACGCAAGGTTGGCCACGCGCACCGGCAGTCCGGCGCCGCGCAGGCGGTCGTTGAAGCGCGCGGTGCGCGCGTTCCAGCGCTCGTCGACGCCGTCGTAGAGCGCCTGCACCTCGGGCGTCCTCAGGCGCTCGAGGAAGGCGTTCATCGCGCCCATCACGTACGGGTGCGCGTTGAAGGTGCCGCGCGCGAAGCAGATGTCGGCGGGACGATCCTCGCGGAAGCGCTTCATCAGGTCGGCGCGGCCGCAGACCACGCCCACCGGCAGGCCGCCGCCCAGCGTCTTGCCGTAGGTGACCATGTCGGCCTGCACGCCGAAGTACTCCTGCGCGCCGCCGGGCGCCAGGCGGAAGCCGACGAAGATCTCGTCGAAGATCAGCACGATGCCGCGCGCCGTGCAGACCTCGCGCAGCTTCCTCAGCCAAGCGGTGTAGGCGGCGCGGTCGAAGTGCGCGCTGCGGCCGCTGTCGACCAGCGACGAGTCGCCCGGCGCGGCCTTGTTCGGGTGCAGCGCCTGCAGCGGGTTGACCAGCACGCAGGCGATGTCCTTGCGCGTGCGCAGGACGTGCAGCGCGGCGTCGTCCATCTCCTCGAGCGTGTAGACGTCGCGCGGCGGCAGCGGGTTGCCGGGGCCGGGCTGCACGTCCTCCCACCAGCCGTGGTAGGCGCCGCAGAAGCGCACGAGGTTGCGCTTTCGCGTGTGGTAGCGCGCGAGGCGCACGGCCTGCATCACGGCCTCGGTACCGGACATGTGGAACGAGATCTCGTCCTTGTCCGAGATGCGCTTCAACTCGGCGATGTTCTCGAGCACGCACGGGTGGTAGGCGCCGAGCACCGGGCCCAGCTCGGCCACGCGTGCGGCGCCCTCGGCGATGCACGCCTTGTAGAAGTCGACGCCGAACAGGTTGACGCCGTAAGAGCCGGTGAGGTCGTACAGGACGTTGCCGTCCAGGTCCTCGACCGTCACGCCCTGCGACTTCACGAGGAAGCTGCCGGTCTTCAGGTGCTGGCGCAGGTAGGGGCTGTACTGGTAGGGGACGCGGTAGCTGCCGGTGAACTGCAGGTCGGAGATCGCGTCGCGCGCCTGCGCCGTCATCGCGGCGCTGCGCGGGAAGCGCTCGGCGTACAGCGCGGCCAGGCGCGAAAAGCCGGCGCGGCGACGCGCGACGACCTCGGCGGGCGCGTCGTCGGAGCCGAAGAAGCGCGCCTCGTCGTACGCGTAGCCGGGCAGCAGCGCGGCGACGCGCTTGGCCATGCGCGAATGTCCCGCCAGCGAGGCGTGCTTGGCGCGCGACAGCTCCAGCCGGCGCTTGGCCCTGGGCAGCGTCCACGCGAGCAGGCCCAGCATCACGGCGGACAGGGCGAAGGTCGTATCCATGGGTCTTCGGAAGTTGCAGCGAACGTGCACATGTCGAGGCCCGCGGCGACGTGCGCGTCGCGGCGGGCCTCGTCCTCGCGGCGCCGTCGGCGCTCAGGTCGCGTCGGCGTGGCGGCGCATCAGCTTCAGCGGCGCGCCGTGGTACAGCATGATGTCGTGGAACGGATCGGTGATGATCTTGGTCGCCCACGCGAGGCCGTGGATCAGGCCCTGGGTGCGCCACAGCTGCAGCACGCGGAAGATCAGGCCCGTGAGGCCCAGCGACAGCCAGGCGATGCCCAGGTCGTGCAGGAAGCCGCGGAAGTCGACGGCGGGCTGGATCAGGCCGAACAGCGAGGGCTCGAACCACAGCACGGCGGGGATCAGCGCCCACACCGTCATCAGCACGATCTTGCGCTGGATGTTGTAGCCGACCTTGATCTCTTCCTTGTACTCGTCGGTGGCCTGGTTGACGTGGTCGTAGCCGCGCGGCTCGAAGAAGAAGTGGCCGGCCTGGCGGGTGGTCATCGACACGCACCACGCGAGCAGCGCCGCGGAGGCGGGATCGAAGAACATCATGCCGTAGGCGACGACGAAGCTCACCGCGCTGACGAAGTGCAGGCTCTGGTTGACGAGGCTGTGGTGGTAGTAGCGGTGGTCGTCCCAGCGCTGGACGCGAAGGAGTTCAAAGAAGCCGTTCACGGTGTTCCTCGAAGAGGTGGATGGACCCGGGGAGCGCTCTGCCGATGGGAGCGGACGCGGGCAGCCCGGGGCGTGACAGGAGCATGACCAGGAAATGTGAAATCGCCGTGTCGGAACGCCGGACCGAACGATGACAGCGCACGTGACAGGTCGTCGTCCTGTCATCGAACTGTTGCGGGCCGTCGTCATGATCGCGGCCATCGCTGTCACGATCCGGAGGATCACCCGTGGACCTGCCCACCGCGCCTGCGCGCACCCTGCGGATCGCCTGCGTGACGGAGACCTATCCGCCGGAGGTCAACGGCGTCGCGGTGACGATCGCGCGCCTCGTCGAGGGCCTGCACGCGCGCGGCCACGACCTGCAGCTCGTGCGCCCGCGCCAAGGGTCGGATGCGGGCGCGCCCGCGCCGCGCGAGCGCTTCGACGAGGTGCTGGTGCGCGGCGTGCCGATCCCGCGCTACGCCGGGCTGCGCATGGGGCTGCCGTGCCGGCGCAAGCTCGTGAAGCTCTGGAAGGCGCGCCGCCCCGATCTCGTGCACATCGCGACCGAGGGCCCGCTCGGACGCTCGGCGCTGCAGGCCGCGCGCGCGCTCGGGCTGCCGACCTGCTCGGACTTCCGCACCAACTTCCACGCCTACAGCACGCACTACGGCATCGGCTGGCTCGAGCGCCCGATCATGGGGTACCTGCGCCGCTTTCACAACGCCACGGGCTGCACGATGGTGCCGACGGCGGCGCTGCACCGCGAGCTCGAGGCCGAAGGCTTCCGCAACGTCACGGTGGTCGCGCGCGGCGTCGACACCAGGCGCTTCGACCCGGCGCGGCGCGACGAATCGCTGCGCGCGCAGTGGGGCGCAGGGCCCGACCAGCTGGTCGTCGGCTACATCGGCCGCCTGGCGCCGGAGAAGAACCTGGCCGTGCTGCTGCGCGCGTTCGACGCCGTGCGCGCGGCCGACCCGCGTGCCAAGCTCGTCTTCGTCGGCGACGGCCCCATGCGCGCCGAGCTGCTGGCGCGCTGCCCCGACGCGCACTTCGCCGGCCAGCGCACCGGCGACGACCTCGCGGCGCACTACGCCTCGGCCGACCTGTTCCTGTTCCCGAGCGTCACCGAGACCTTCGGCAACGTCACCACGGAGGCGATGTCCAGCGGGCTGGCGGTGGTCGCGTTCGACTATGCCGCGGCCGCGCGCTTCATCCGCACCGAGGTCGACGGCGTGCTCGTGCCCTTCGGCGATGCCGACGCCTTCGTGGCCGCCGCGGCACGCACGGCGTCCGACCTCGCGCGCTGCCGCACGATGGGCGCGCAGGCGCGCATGACGGCGCGCGCTCTCGACTGGGAAGGCGTCGTCGCGCAGTTCGAGGGCGTGATCGCCTCGGTGCTGCGCGAGGCGGCGACCGCGTCGGCACCCGCGGGAC
>DASVLN010000986.1:0-3626 GCA_036384855.1 Burkholderiaceae bacterium
CCCCGCGCGTCGGCGCGACCGGCGCTCGCGGCCGCCGCGTCGGCGACCGCCTGCCCGAGGTCGCGCAGCGCCTTCATGCCGGCCGGCGAGACGCGCAGGACGGCGGTCTCGCGCTGCAGTTCCGACTCGAAGCGACGGGTCGACGCCTGCCACCACGCCGCGAGGTCGAAGCCGGCGGGCCGCTCGAAGCGCTCCTGCGTCGGCGTGAGCGCCAGGACGTTGGACACGCGGTAGGTGCGCGGCCCGGCCTTGGCCGAGGACGACGCCCCCGCCAGCGCGACGAGGTACCAGGTGCCCGCCTTCAGCACGAGCCCGAGCGGGTCGACGCGGCGCTCGACCTCGCCCTTCCAGCTGTCGTAGCGGATCGCGATCCGGCGCTCGCCCCACACCGCCTGCGCCACGGCCGGCAGGTGGTCGGTCGCCGACGGGCCGCGGTACCAGTCGATCGGGTCGAGATGGAAGCGCGCGCTGACGCGCCGCGCGTCGTCGCGCCAGCCGTCCGGCAGCGCCGCGAGCAGCTTCAGCTGCGCCGAGGCCATCGCCTCCCCCAGCCCGAGCTCGGACGCCGGCCCCGGCAGGCCGCCGAGGAACATCGCCTGCGCCTCGGGCGCGGTCAGGCCATCGACGCGCGTGCGCCAGCCCGGCTGCAGCTGGAAGCCGCCGCTGCGGCCGCGGTCGGCCCACACCGGCACGCCGGCGGCGCTCAGCTCGTCGATGTCGCGGTGGATGGTGCGCACCGACACTTCGAGTGCCTCGGCCAGCTGCTGGGCGCTCGCGCGCCCGCGGGTCTGCAGGAGCATCAGCAGGGACAGCAGTCGACTTGCGCGCATGGGGGCAGTGTCGCTGAAAAACCATGACATGCCCTGGCATGTTTAGCGGGCGAACATGGCGCCATCGACGATCCACAGACGGAGACGAGCCATGCACGCCACCACCCCGCCCCCCGACACGCCGGCCAGCGCCGCCGCCGGCGAGCCCTTCGTCCCGACCCCGCCGGTCGACTACGCGCCGACGGTGGTCGAGCTGCGCAACTACCTCCTGCACCGCGGCCGGCGCGACGAGCTGATCGACCTGTTCGAGCGCGAGTTCGTCGAGCCGCAGGAAGCCTGCGGCATGCGCATCCTCGGCACCTTCCGCGACCTCGACGACCCCGACCGCTTCGTCTGGCTGCGCGGCTTCCGCGACATGGCGTCGCGGCCCGCGGCGCTCGAGGCCTTCTACCTCGGTCCGGTGTGGCAGCGCCACCGCGACCAGGCCAATCCCACCATGATCGACAGCGACGACGTGCGCCTGCTGCGACCGCTCGACTGCGTGCGCGGGCTGCTGGGCGCGCTCTCGCCGCGGCCCGCGGTGGGCGCGCTGCCGCGGCGCCCCGCCGGCGTCTTCACGATGACCGTCTGCCCGCTGCGCGCGAGTGCCACGCCGGAGGTTGTCGCCGCGTTCGACCGCCACGTCCACCCGTGGTGGGTGGGCACGGGCGGCGACCTGCTCGCCGGCTTCGCCACCGAGGACGCGCCCAACAACTTCCCGCGCCTGCCCGTGCGCGAGGGCGAGCCCGTGCTGGCCTGGCTCACGCGCTTCGAGAGCGAGGCCGCGCAGCGCCGCCATGCCGCGCTCGTCGAGTCCTCCGGCTGCCTGCGCCAGCCCGCCTGGCGCGACCACCTCGCCGCCGACGCCGTCGACATCCGCCTCGTTCCGACCGCGCGCTCGACGCTGCGCGCCTGAGCCCCCGACCCGACATCCCGCATCAACCCAAGGAGACCCCGCATGACCTCGACCACGCACCTGCCCGACGCCCTCACCGCCGAATTCGTCGGCCGCCCCGGCGACTTCGCCTTCCTCGCCGGCCGCTGGCAGGTGACCAACCGCCGCCTGCGCGAGCGCGGCGTCGGCTGCACCGAGTGGAACACCATCCCCGCGGTCAACGAAGGCTGGTCGCTGATGAACGGCCAGATCTCCGTCGACGAGATCACGTTCGAAGGCCAGCCCTTCATCGGCAGCACCTTCCGCACGCTGGACGTCGCCGCCGGCCGCTGGGCGATCTACTGGGTCAGCAGCCGCGACGGCCGCCTGCAGCCGCCCGTGCATGGCGGCTGGGCGGGCGACCGCGGGATGTTCATCGGCGACGACAGGGACGGCGACCGCCCGATCCGGGTGCGCTTCCTGTGGGAGCGGCTGGGCGCCGACGTGGCGCGCTGGTCGCAGGACTTCGCGCCCATCGACGCCGAGGGCGCGCTCGCCGGCCCGTGGGAGACGAACTGGATCATGGACTTCCGCCGCCTGCCGCGCTGACCAGTGCGGCGCCCGGCGCGGTCGCGGCCGGCGCGTCCCGGAAGCTGGTCGGGACGAGCCGGTCGCGCAGCGCGAGGAAGGGCGCCTCGACGAGCCGGTACAGCAGCCCGCCTGCAACGACGCAGGCGAGCGCGATCGCCGCGGCCTGCGTCGGCGCGGCGAGCGCCAACGGCTTCAGCGCGCGCGCCAGCACGAACGCGAGCGGCTTGTGCGACAGGTAGGTCGAGTACGACCAGAGCGCGAGCGTGCGCGCGCCCGGCACGCGCCAGCGCAGCGGCGTACGCGCCGGGCTCAGCGCGGCGACCACCAGCAGCGCGAACGCCATCGCCAGCAGCGAGTACCCGAATACCGTCATGAACCAGCCCCAGCCGACGCCCTCGACGTAGTAGGCGCGATCGTCGAGCACCAGCAGCCCGCCCGTCGCGATCGTCCCGAGCGCGAAGACGAGCCCGCCTCGCGCGACGAGCCGCTCCCAGGCCGGCCGGTGGAAGTTGCGGAGCATCGCGACGGCGACGCCGGGAACGAACTCGTCGAAGCGGCAGGGCGTCGCGTAGTAGATCCATGCCATGTAGCCCGGCGCGTCGGCCTCGCGCCACCAGTGCGGCCACAGCAGCGCGCGGGCCGTGACGCCCAGCGCGACGAGCGCGCCCATCAGCCACCAGCCGTGGCGCCGGCCGAGCCGCCCGCCCGCGAGCGCCGTCGCCACCGCGAGCACCAGCGGCAGCACGAGGTAGAACTGCTCCTCGACGCACAGCGACCACGCGTGCGAGAACGCGGTGCCCGGCGCGAGGCCGATGTTCTGCGTGAAGGTCAGGAATCGCCACAGCGGCGGCGGCGTGCGCCCGCCCAGCGTCGCCGGGAACAGGACGTACGCCGCGAGCACGAGCCAGAACACCGGCAGCGTGCGCAACGCGCGGCGCGCGTAGAACCGCGGCAACGACGGCACGTCGCCGCGCGCCATCCCCCCGAGCAGCTGGTTGGCGATGAGATAGCCGCTCAGCACGAAGAACAGGTCGACGCCCGTCCAGCCGATGCGCGAGGCGAAGCCGAAGGTCGCGCGGCCGCTCACGAAGACCATGTAGTGGTAGGCGAAGACGAGCGCGATGGCGGCGGCGCGCAGCGTGTCGAGGCCGGGATTGCGGGATCGGGGATCGGTCATGGGGCGGGAGTGTCGGTCGCCCCGGCCGGCGCGTCGCGTGGCGCAGCGACGAAACGCGGAACCCGGGGCGCGGGGTGCGGTCAGGCGAAGCGGTCGACGAGCCGGACGACCGTGCGCCAGGCGCGCGTCGACGCCGGGGTGCCCAGCAGCCGCTCGAGCAGCGGGTTGGGCGAGC
>DASVLN010000987.1:0-1838 GCA_036384855.1 Burkholderiaceae bacterium
CTCGGCGCGGCGCTGTGGGTCGACCACCGCGCGCGCGGCGCCGGGGAGGGCGCGCCGGCCGCGCGGCACTGGCAGATGCGCCATGCGTACTGGGGCCCGGGGTATTCGGACGACGAGATCGAGGCGCTGCTGAAGTGGGCCAAGGTGCGCTACCGCGCGCTCGACGACGTCGCGCGCGACACCGCCGCCATCCTCGCGCAGGACAGGATCATCGGCTGGTTCCAGGGCCGCATGGAGTTCGGGCCGCGGGCGTTGGGCGCACGCTCCATCCTTGCCTCGCCGCTCAGCCCGTCGATGCAGGCGCGCCTGAACGAGCTCAAGGATCGCGAGGACTTCCGCCCCGTCGCCCCGGTGGTGCCGGTCGAGGATCTCGGCGCCTGGTTCACGCCCGCGCAGGCCAACCGCGGCGAGGCGCCGTTCATGCTCTTCCTCTACGGCGTGCGGCCGGAGAAGGCGACGCTGATCCCGGCCGTCTGCCACGCCGACCGCACGGCGCGGGTGCAGGCGGTGGCGCGCGAGACCAACCCGCGCTACCACGACACGCTCAAGGCCTTCGAGGCGCTCACCGGCGCGCCGGTGCTGGTCAACACCTCGTTCAACGTGCGCGGGGAGCCGGTGGTGTGCTCGCCCCGCGATGCGCTCTCGGCGTTCTTCTCGACGCCGCTGGACGCGCTGGTCATCGGCCGGTTCCTGGTGGAGAAGTGATGCTCGATACCGCAGACGGTACCCAGGCCGCGGTGCCGCGCATCAGCGTCGTGATGCCGACGTTCCGCCGGCCCGAGCTCCTCGCCCGCAGCCTGCGGGCCCTGATGGCGCAGTCCGTTCCGGGCGATGCCTTCGAGATCGTGGTGGTCGACGACGGCCGCACCGACGACACGCACGCCTGCTGCGCACGGCTGGCGGCGCAGAGCCTGGCCGCGGGCGGCCCGGTGATCCGCTACCTGCGGCCCGACGGCGGCCACGGGCCGGCGGCCGCGCGCAATCGCGGCTGGCAGGCGGCCGCGGGCGCGCTCATCGCGTTCACCGACGACGACACCGTCCCCGATCCCGACTGGCTGCGCCAGGGCGAGGCCGCGATGGCAGCGCCGCGCCGCGTCGCCTGCTGGGGGCGCGTGCACGTGCCGATGCCCGAGCGCGTGACCGACAACGCGCGCAACACGGCGGGACTGGAGAACGCCGTCTTCGTCACCGCCAACGCGTTCGTGCTGAAGGCCGCGCTGTCGCGCGTCGGCGGCTTCGACGAGCGCTACCTGCGCGCCTGGCGCGAGGACACGGATCTCTACTTCGCGCTGCTGCAGGCGTTTCCCGAGCCGGGCGCGGTCGCCGCGGCGCCCGAGGCGCTCGTGCTGCATCCGGTGCGCGACGCGAAGTTCCTCGTGAGCATCGGCCAGCAGGCCAACATGGCCTTCGACGCGCTGCTGTTCAAGAAATACCCCACCCTGTACGACCGCCACTGCGGGATCCGCCACGTGCCCGCGCTCTACCTCGCGGTCGTGCTGGCGACGCTGGCCGCGGTGCTCGCGCTGCCGTTCTCGCCGGCGGCGGCCGCGGTCGCGGCGGCCGTCGCGGTCGGCGGCATCCTGCTGTTCGCGCTCCGGCGCCTGCGCGGCCTCGCCTGGTCGCCGCGGCAGGTGGCCGACATGCTGATCAGCTCGGTGGCGATCCCCTACGTCTCGCTGTACTGGAGGCTCGTCGGCGCGCTGCGCTGGCGGGTGGCGTTCTGCTGATGGCCCCGCTGCACGAGATCCGCTCGATCCTCGTATTCCGCGCGCTGGTGCTCGGCGACTGGTTGTGCGCGACGCGAAGTTCCTCGTGAGCATCGGCCAGCAGGCCAACAT
>DASVLN010000988.1:0-1556 GCA_036384855.1 Burkholderiaceae bacterium
CGCGGGCAGCCCCGCTCATCGCCCGGCGCCCGCCCCGCCCGGCAGCGCGTAGGCGATCACCGCGTCGCCGGGCTTGGTGCCGGTCGAGCCGTGGCCGCCCGCGACCACCAGCACGACCTGGCGGCCGTTGGCGTCGAGGTAGGTCATCGGCGTCGCCTGGCCGCCGGCGGGCAGGCGCGACTGCCACAGCTGGCGGCCGTCGTCGAGGTCGTAGGCGCGCACGTAGTCGTCCATCGTCCCGGAGAGGAAGGCCAGCCCGCCGCGCGTGACGACCGGGCCGCCGAGGTCGGGCACGCCCATCTTCAGCGGGATCGGGATCGGCGAGAGGTCGCGCACGGTGCCGTTGCGATGGCGCCAGGCGATGCGGCCGGTGCGCAGGTCGACCCCGGCGACGTAGCCCCACGGCGGCGCCTGGCAAGGGATGCCCAGCGGCGAGAGGAAGGCGCCGAGCTTGATCGCGTAGGGCGCGCCGAAGTTCTCGTTGAGGGCCGGCAGGACGCCGTGCGGCGGCGTCCCGTGCGCCTGCACGAGCAGCGACTTCGCGTTCGTGCGCGGCACCAGCTGCGACGTGAAGGCGAGGTAGGCCGGCGTCGTGAACGCGACCTGCCGCTCCGGGTCGACCGCGATCCCGCCCCAGTTGAAGACGCCGAAGTTGCCCGGGTAGATGAGCGAGCCCTGCGTCGACGGCGGCGTGAAGCGGCCGCCGTAGCGCAGCTTGCGGAAGGCGATGCGGCACAGCGTCTGGTCGAATATCGTCGCGCCCCACATGTCGGCTTCAGTGAGCGGCGGCGGGTCGAACGACAGCTGCGAGCGCGGCTGCGTCGGCGCGCTGTGGTCGTCGGGCGCTGCGCCGGTGGGCGCGGGCTGCTCGCTGACCGGCAGCACCGGCTCGCCGGTGCGGCGGTCGAGCACGAACAGCTCGCCCTGCTTGGTCGGCTGCACGAGCGCCGGCACGCGCGCGCCGTGGACGTCCAGGTCGACCAGCGTCGGCTGCGCGGGGACGTCGTAGTCCCACAGGTCGTGGTGCACGGTCTGGAAGACCCAGCGCAGCTTGCCGGTCGCCAGGTCCAGCGCGACGACCGAGGACGAGACGCGCTCGGTGGTCGCCGGACGCCTGGCGCCGTACTGGTCGGGCGGCTGGTTGCCCATCGGGAAGTAGGCCAGGCCCAGCGACTCGTCGGCGCTCGCGATCGACCAGCTGTTGGGCGAGTTGGCGGTGTAGGTGCGGCCGGCGCCGATGGGCGTCGTCGCCTCCGGGTTGCCCGAGTCCCAGTTCCACACCAGGGCACCGGTGTCGATGTCGTAGGCGCGGATGACGCCGGACTCCTCGTGCGTCGAGTAGTTGTCCAGCACCGTGCCGCCGACGATCACGAGGTGGCGGGTGACCAGCGGCGGCGAGGTCGAGTAGTACGAGCCCGGCAGCAGGTTGGGCTGTTGGCGGCGAGGTCGACCTGGCCCGTGCCGCCGCCGAAGCGGGTGCAGACCGCGCCCGACTCCGGGTCGAGCGCGATCAGGCGGGCGTCGGCGGTCGCCATGAACAGCTTGGCGCCGCAGTC
>DASVLN010000989.1:0-5094 GCA_036384855.1 Burkholderiaceae bacterium
CTCGCGCGCTGGCGCGGCGGCGCGGGCGCGTGGGCCTGGGTCGAGGCGTTCTGCGAGGCTTCCGCCGTGGGCGCGGTGGCCGACTGGTTCGCGGTCGTCGCGCTGTTCCGCCATCCGCTGGGCGTGCCGCTGCCGCACACGGCCATCATCCCGCGCGGCAAGGAGCGCCTGGCCGACGGCCTCGCCGGCTTCGTCCGGGACCACTTCCTCGAGCCGGCCGCCCTTGTCGAGCGCCTGCAGGTCTTCGATCCCGCGCGCCGGCTCGCGGACTGGCTGGCCGAGCCCGAGCGCGTGCGCGAGTGGGTCGGCGAGGGCCGGCGCTGGGCGCTCAAGGCGGTCGGGCTGTTCGACGACAGCCGCATGCGGCGCGCGACGATGGAGCTGGTCGTCGCCCAGCTGCGCAAGTGGGACGCCGCCGCCACCGCGGCCGAGGTGCTCGCGCTGCTGACGCAGGGCGGCCGCCACCACGAGCTGCTCGACGCGGCGCTCGTGAAGGTGGGCGACCTGCTGGCCGAGGACGAGGTGAAGGCGCGCGTGTCGGCGCTGATGGTGCGCCACGCGCGCAGGGAGTGGCCCAAGATCATCGGCATGGTCGAGCTCGTCACGCCCGCCGGCCGCATCGCCGACAACCTGGCCGACAAGCTCAGCGCCTCCGTGCTCGGCGAGCTGCGCGAGGTGATGGCGCAGCCGGACCACCCGGTGCGCCTGCGCTACGAGCGCTGGCTCGAGGAGTTCATCGCCCGCCTGCGCGAGGACGAGGCGCTCGTGGCCTCGTTCGAGCGCGTGAAGGAGCGCATGATCACCGACCCGGCGCTGCAGGCCTATGTCGCGGGCGTGTGGGGCGACATCAAGCGCCTGCTGCGCGAGGATCTCGCCGACGAGCACTCCGCCATCGCCGGCCACGTCGAGGCCGCGCTGCACGACGTCGGCGAGCGCCTGCGCCACGACGAGAGCCTGCGCGCCGCGTTGAACGAGCACCTGCTGTCGGCCGCGGGCCAGCTCGCGGCCAACCTGCGCGGCGGCGTCACCGACCACATCGCCCAGACCATCAAGGCCTGGGACGACCGCCGCCTCGTGCGCGAGCTGGAGCTGGGCGTCGGGCGCGACCTGCAGTTCATCCGCATCAACGGCACGGTGGTCGGCGGCGCCGTCGGCCTCGCGTTGCACGCCCTGCGGCTCGCGATCGGCTGAAGGCGCGCCGCGCGCCTCCTCGAAACGGCGTCGAGATTTCTAAAGTCGGGACAAACCCTGTCGAAAGCCAGTCATGAAACTCAAGATCAAGCTGCCGCTCGCGTTCAGCGGCGTCGTCGCCGCCCTCATGGGCGCCGCCCTCGTGGGCATCCTGGGCCTGGGCTCGGCCATCTCCACCTACGGCACGGATGTCGCGGCCGGGCACGCCGACGAGCGCGCGGTCGACCAGATGCTGGTCGCGTTCAAGGTGCAGGTGCAGGAATGGAAGGACACGCTCCTGCGCGGCAAGGATCCGCAGGCGCTGGACAAGCACTGGACCGCGTTCGCGAAGCAGGAGGCCGCGGTCGACGAGGCGGCGCGCACGCTGCTCGCGCAGCTGCCGCCGGGCGAGAGCCGCGACCTGGTCGGCAGGTTCGCGGCCGAACACGTGCGCATGGGCCAGGGCTACCGCCAGGGCTTCGACGCGTTCAAGGCCGCGGGCTTCGATCCGACCGCGGGCGACGTCGCCGTCAAGGGCGTCGACCGCGAGCCGGCGCGCCTGCTGGCCGAGGCGGCCAAGCGGATCGCCGCGCACAGCGCCGAGGTGTCGGCGCGCGCGGCCGTCGAAGCGCACCGCGCGACGATCTTGAGCGTCGTGCTGATGGTGGTCGGCGGCGTCGTCGGCCTGGCGGTGGGCGTGGCCTTCAGCCGCCGCATCACGAAGCCGGTCGAGAAGGCGCTCGAGTTCAGCCAGGCCGTAGCCGGCGGCGACCTCGCGACGCGGGTTCGCCCGCGCGGCGACGACGAGATCGCCGACCTGCTGCGCTCGCTGCTGGCGATGCAGGACAGCCTGTCCGCGGTCGTGCGCCAGGTGCGCCGCGACGCCGAGGGCGTGGCCGCCGCGTCGACGCAGATCGCCAACGGCGGCGCCGACCTGAGCCAGCGCACGGAGGAACAGGCCGCCGCGCTGCAGCAGGCCGCCTCGGCGATGGACGAGCTCTCGACCACCGTGCGCCAGAACGCCGACAACGCCGGCGAGGCCGACCAGCTCGCGCGCGGCGCCAGCGACGTCGCGCAGCGCGGCGGCGCGGTCGTCGGCGAGGTCGTGCAGACCATGCGCGGCATCCACGAGAGCTCGCGCCGCGTCGCCGACATCATCGCCGTCATCGACGGCATCGCGTTCCAGACCAACATCCTCGCGCTCAACGCCGCGGTCGAGGCTGCACGAGCGGGTGAGCAGGGCCGCGGCTTCGCCGTCGTGGCGTCCGAAGTGCGCTCGCTGGCGCAGCGCTCGGCGGAGGCGGCGCGCGAGATCAAGGCGCTGATCTCGGCCAGCGTGGAGCGCGTCGAGCAGGGCAGCGCGCTGGTCGACCAGGCCGGCGCGACGATGACCGAGGTGGTCGCCGCGATCGGCCGCGTCGCCGGCCTGATGGGCGAGATCAGCGCCGCCAGCAGCGAGCAGAGCACGGGCGTCGGCCACATCGGCCAGGCGATCGCGCACATGGACGACGCGACCCAGCACAACGCCGCGCTGGTCGAGGAGAGCGCCGCCGCGGCCGCGAGCCTGAAGGACCAGGCCCACGGCCTCGTGCAGGCGGTGGCGGTGTTCCGCCTCGCGCCGGCCATCGCCTGAGTCGCGGGCCATTCCGGATGGTTATGTCACAACGTGACATAATGTCCGGATGCCCCGCACTGCCAACACGGCCGCCCCGACGCGCGCCGACGCCCCGCTGACCAAGGCCGACTTCGAGGCCCTGTCCGAGTTCCGCTTCCAGATCCGCCGCTTCGAGCGCTTCTCCGAGGACGCGACGCTCGCCGAGGGCATCCAGCCCCTGCAGTACCTGCTGCTGCTGCACGTCAAGGGCTATCCGGGCCGCGAGTGGGCGACCGTCGGCGAGCTCGCCGAGCGCCTGCAGGCCAAGCCGCACGGCGTCGTCGCGCTCGTGACGCGCTGCGCGGAGCACGGCTTCGTCGAGCGCCGCCAGAGCGTCCACGACCGCCGCCAGGTCGAGGTCCACCTGCGGCCGGCCGGCGAGCGCGTGCTGGCGCACCTGGCCGCGATGCACCGCGCCGAGCTGCAGTCCCTCGGGGACGTGTTCACGCTGCGATCCCTCGGCGCCGGAGGCCCGCAATGAGCGCCGGCGAATCCGCGATCGAGGACCTCTGGCAGGACAACGACCCGCGGCGCGACTTCGCCATCAACGGCCGCCTGCCGGGCATCGCGCTGCTCGCGGCCTTCGTCGGCGCGGTGAGCACCGCCGCGGCGTGGCTGTTGCTGCACCTGATCCGGCTGTTCACCAACCTGTTCTTCTTCCAGACCGTCTCGACGCAGCTCGTGTCGCCGGCCCTGCACCAGCTCGGGCCCGCGGTCATCCTCGTGCCGGTCGTCGGGGGGCTGGTCATCGGCCTGATGGCGCGCTACGGCACCGAGAAGATCCGCGGCCACGGCATTCCCGAGGCGATCGAGGCGATCCTGTTCGGCCGCAGCCGGATGTCGGTCAAGGTCGCGATCCTGAAGCCGCTGTCCTCCGGCATCGCGATCGGCAGCGGCGGCCCGTTCGGCGCCGAGGGCCCGATCATCATGACGGGCGGCGCGGTCGGCTCGATCGCGGGGCAGTTCTTCCGCATCACGGGCGCCGAGCGCAAGACGCTGCTCGTGGCCGGCGCTGTGGCGGGCATGACGGCGGTCTTCGGCACGCCGATCGCGGCGCTGCTGCTGGCCGTCGAGCTGCTGCTGTTCGAGCTGCGGCCGCGCAGCCTGCTGCCCTCGGCCATCGCCTGCTGCGTCGCCGCTGCGCTGCGGCCGCTGGTGCTGGACGCCGGCCCGCTGTTCCCGCTGCAGACCGCCCGCGCCGACCTCGCGACCCTGGCCGCCTGCGTGCCCGCGGGCCTGGCGACCGGCGCGCTCGCCTGGGGCGTGTCGACCTCGCTGTACAAGGTCGAGGACGCGTTCCACCGGCTGCCGGTGCACTGGATGTGGTGGCCGGCGATCGGCGGCCTGGCGGTCGGCATCGGCGGCTGGATCGAGCCGCGCGCCTTCGGCGTCGGCTACGACGTGATCGGCGACCTGCTGGCCAACCGGCTCGCGGTCTCGGTGGTGGTCGCGCTGATCGCCTGCAAGGCGGCGATGTGGGTCGTGGCGCTCGGCTCGGGCACGTCGGGCGGCGTGCTCGCGCCGCTGCTCATGATGGGCGCGGGCCTGGGAGTCGTGCTCGGGCCCTGGCTGCCGGGAGGGCAGCCGCAGCTGTGGCCGCTCGTGTTCATGGCCGCGACGCTGGGCGGCATGATGCGCGCGCCGATCATGGCGGCGATGTTCGCGTTCGAGCTCACGCACGACGTCGAGGCCCTGCTGCCGCTGCTGGTCGCGACCGCGGTGGCCTACGGCTTCACGGTGCTCGTGATGCCGCGCTCCATCCTCACCGAGAAGATCGCGCGCCGCGGCCGCCACATCTACCGCGAGTACGGCATCGACCCGCTCGAGCGCCACCACGTCGCCGAGGTGATGACGCGAGACGTCGTGGGCATTCCCGCCGGCATGGAGCTGGCGCAGGCGCTGGAGCGCTTCTTCGGCCCCGACCAGCGCCACCGCGCGTTCCCGGTCATGCGCGGCGAGGCCTTCGTCGGCATGATCGATCGCGAGACCGTGCAGGCGGCGGCCGGGCGCGCCGAGGCGCGCTCGGTCGGCGACCTGTTCGGCGCGAACGTGCCGATGATGGCGCTGCCCGAGGAGACCTGCCGCGAGGTCGCGACCCGCCTGGCCGTCCACGGCCTGGAGCGCGTGCCCGTCGTCACCGACGCGCGCACGCGCCGGCTCATCGGCCTCGTGAGCCGCAGCGACCTCGTCAAGCCCTCGCTCGGCCTGTTCGAGGAGGAGCACCAGGCCGAGCGCCTGCGCCCGCCGCCGCTGCGCACGCTGGCGCGGCG
>DASVLN010000990.1:0-1641 GCA_036384855.1 Burkholderiaceae bacterium
CGGTGCAGCGCGCGGCCGCGGACATCGAGGCCGCCCGCGCCGCCGTGCGCCGCAACGAGCAGCGCATCGAGGGCTTCCGCGAGGAGATCGCCAAGCTGCTGCGCGATCGCGCCGCGGCGCAGGACGAGCAGGCCGACGAGGAGGCCGAGGAAGCGGCGATCTCCCGCTTCGTCGCGCGCGTGCGGCGCGCGCGCGCGCAGGCCGAGGTGTCGCATGGATAGCATCGAGGGCCTCTCGCAGGCCGTGGCCGGCGTCTCCGGCTCGCTGCAGGACCTGCTGCTGGCGGTGTCGCTGTGCAGCCTGCGCCTGCTGGCCGCGTTCGCGCTGCTGCCGCCGATGGGGCAGAAGTTCCTCACCGGCGGGCTGCGCAACGGCCTGACGACGATGCTGGCGATCTACCTGGCTTTCGGCGTCCCGCTGGAGGCGGTGCACCGGCTCGACGGCCTCGCGCTCGCGGGCCATGCCGCCAAGGAGGCGGGCATCGGCCTGGTGCTCGGGTTCGCCGCGTCCAAGGTGTTCTGGATCGCCGAGAGCGTGGGCGCGCTGATGGACACCCAGGCGGGCTTCAACAACGTGCAGATGTCCAATCCGCTCAGCGGCCAGCAGAGCACGCCCGTGTCCGACCTCCTGCTGCACGTGGTCGTGGTCGTCTTCTTCAGCATGGGCGGGATGCTGGTGTTCCTCGGCGCGGTCTTCGAGTCGTTCCACGTGTGGCCGCTGCTGTCGCCGCTGCCGCGGGTCGACCGGCTGCCCGACCTGTTCATCGTGGGCGAGACGGACTCGCTCATGACCGGCATCGTCAAGTTCGCGGCCCCCGTGCTGCTCGTGCTGATGCTGATCGACATCGGCTTCGGGCTGGTGACGCGCTCGTCCAGCAAGCTCGAGGTCTCCACGCTGAGCCAGCCGGTCAAGGGCGCCGTGACGGTGCTGATGCTGGCGCTGCTGCTCGGCACGCTGGTGTCGCAAGTGCGCGGGATGCTGCTGCCCACGGGACTGCTCGAGCACGTGCAGTCGGCGGTGCCCGCGACGGGCGCGGCGTCCTCCCCGCTTCGCGTTTCGCGCTGAGCCTTCGGCGGCGCGGCACGCCGCGGCGAGGCGCTGTCCTCCAATGGACGAAGGCACGTCTTCGCGCATCACGCGGGGTCGGGTCGCACCCATGTTCTTTCCAAGTGAGGATCATCATGAAACCTTCGAACATCGTTGCCGGGCTCGCGACGCCCGGTCTCCTCGGCGGCGCAGGCCTGCTTCCTCCGGGCGGCGGCATGCATGGCCTGGTCCAGCCTGGCGGACTTCACGGCGTCGGGCACGGCCTGGCGCTGCCGCACGGCGGCGCCGGCGTCCTCGACGACCACCACGGGGCGCTCATGAATTCGCTGGAGGGGATGCACATCCCGATGCACCAGTCCCCGCAGGCACGGCTGGAAGCGGCGGAGGGGGTCAACGACAGCCTGCGCCAGGCCCTCGGTGCGCTCATGGGCGGCGCGCAGGGCGTCGGCCAGCACCATCATCATCACCACCACGGCAGGGTGGAGGGCGACGGCAACCCGGTCGACGAGCTGTTCCCGAAACTGGCGGGCGCCCGTGCGCTGGCGGGCGCCGTCGGCGCCGGCGGTGCGGCAGCGGCCGGCGGCGCGGGCGCCG
>DASVLN010000991.1:0-5319 GCA_036384855.1 Burkholderiaceae bacterium
GGGCCAGCCCTGGAGCTGGCGCAGCGCGACGGCGGCCAGCGCGCGCATGCCCTCGGGGCTGTCGTTGAGGCAGGGCAGGTAGTGGAACTCGCGGCCGCCGGCGGCCAGGAAGCTTGCGCGGCCCTCGATCGCGATCTCCTCGAGCGTCTCGAGGCAGTCGGCCGCGAAGCCGGGGCACAACACGTCCACCCCGGCGCCCGCGCGCGCGAGCCCGGCGAGCGTCGCGTCGGTCGCGGGCTCCAGCCATTTCGCGCGGCCGAAGCGGCTCTGGAAGGTCAGGCGCCACTCGTCGTCCTTCAGGCCGAGCGCCTGCGCGAGCAGCCGGCCCGTCTTGCGGCATTCGCAGTGGTACGGGTCGCCGAGCGCCAGCGTGCGCGCCGGCATGCCGTGGAAGCTGAGCACGAGCACGCGGCCACGACCCTCGCGCTGCCAGTGGCGGCGGACCTGCGCCGCCAGCGCCTCGATGTAGGTGGGCTCGTCATGGTAGTGGTTGACGAAGCGCAGCTCGGGCACGCGGCGCGTGCGGTGCATCCAGGCGGCGACGTCGTCGAGGACGCTGGCCGTGGTCGCGGCCGAGTACTGCGGATAGGCCGGGAAGACGAGGATGCGCGTCGCCCCCGCAGCGCAGAGGGCGTCGAGCTCCGCCGCGATCGTGGGCTTGCCGTAGCGCATTGCCCAGCGCACCTCGACCGCGGCGCCGCGCTCGCCGAGGTAGCCGCGCAGCAGCGCCGCCTGCCTGGCCGTCCAGACGGCGAGCGGCGAGCCCTCGGGCATCCAGACCTGGGCGTACTTGCGCGCCGACTTCGCCGGCCGCGTGCGCAGCACGATGCCGTGAAGGATCGGCCACCACGCGAGCCGCGGGATCTCGACGACGCGGGGATCGGACAGGAACTGCGCGAGATAGGCGCGCGTGGCCGCGGGCGTCGGCGCCTCCGGCGTGCCCAGGTTGACGAACAGCACGCCGGTCCTGTCCGGCCGGTCGTGGCGGAATGCAGTCGCTTCGCTCATCGTGAGGGGAACCGCGTCGCGGGGGGAACGCTCGTCGGGAACGGTCGCGCCGCGCGGTGCACGGCGCCCTTCATTTGCGGCGCGGGACCAGCGGCGGCGGCATCGTCGGGATCATGTCCTCGTCGGCCAGTTGCCGCACGGGCGCGTGCAGCACCTCGAACTGCATCGCCGCGACGCCCGGATCCTCCGGCGAGCCCGACAGCCCGACCTCGCCGCTGCCGTGCAGCGTGCAGCTACCGCGGCGCAGGCTCACGATCTCGTCCTCGCTCGCGAAGCGCACGAAGGTGCCGTTGATGCTCAGGTCGGACAGCTGCAGCGTCGCGCCGACGAGGTCGATGCGACAGTGCGAGCGCGAGACGCGCGCATCGTCCACCTGCATGTCGGCCGCCGCCGCGCGGCCGATGATCACGGGCATGTCGGCGGCCGTGAAGCGGCGCACCAGGTTGCCCCAGGTGAGGACCACCGACTCGGGGCCCGCGATCAGCGCGGCGCCGCCGACCAGCGTCGGCGCCGTGTCCATGCCGCGGCGCGACAGCAGGTGTACTTCGACCGGCTCGACACGCCCGCGCAGCCGCACGAGGTCGAGGCTGCGGAAGATGTCGCGCTGCTCGATCGGCAGCGCGCGCAGCACCTCGGCCGTGACGAGCGTCTCGTTGTCGCCGGCGTGGTCGAGCAGCCGCGCCGCCACGTTGACGGCGTCGCCGAAGTAGTCGCCGCTGACCTCGACCGTCTCGCCCAGCGCGATGCACACCTGCAGCTGCAGCCGGGCGTCGTGGAAGCCGGTGAGCGCCTCGCGGCGCGCCATCACGACGTCGAGTTCCTCGTGCATCTGCTCGGCGGCCTGCACGGCCTGCGCCGCGGTGGGGAACACGGCCATCAGCCCGTCGCCGAGGGTCTTGACCAGCACGCCACCCGTGGCCGGCACCCGGCGGGCGATGGCGTCGACGGTCTCCGTGACGACGGCCGAGGCGTCCGCGTTGCCGATCAGCTCGTACAGCGCGGTGCTGCCGCGCAGGTCCGCGAAGACGACGGCACGACGCTGGATCGCGGACATGCGTTCAGCTCCGCGCGCCGCCGGTCGGCGCGACGAAGGGGCCCCGGCGGGGCGGCTGTGGCAGGCGGCGGCGCGTCGTCGTCACAGGGCTCAGAGGTTGTCCAGGTAGGTGCGCAGCTTGTCCGAGCGGCTCGGGTGCTTGAGCTTGCGGATCGCCTTGGCCTCGATCTGGCGGATGCGCTCGCGCGTGACGTCGAACTGCTTGCCGACCTCCTCGAGCGTGTGGTCGGTCGACATCTCGATGCCGAAGCGCATGCGCAGCACCTTGGCCTCGCGCGGCGTGAGGCTGTCGAGGATGTCCTTGACCACGTCGCGCAGGCCGGCGTGCATCGCGGCCTCGACCGGGGCGAGGTTGTTGGTGTCCTCGATGAAGTCGCCCAGGTGCGAGTCGTCGTCGTCGCCGATCGGCGTCTCCATGGAGATCGGCTCCTTGGCGATCTTCATGATCTTGCGGATCTTGTCCTCGGGCATCTCCATCTTCTCGGCGAGCGTGGGCGCGTCCGGCTCGAAGCCGAATTCCTGCAGGTGCTGGCGCGAGATGCGGTTCATCTTGTTGATCGTCTCGATCATGTGCACCGGGATGCGGATCGTGCGGGCCTGGTCGGCGATGGAGCGCGTGATCGCCTGGCGGATCCACCAGGTCGCGTAGGTCGAGAACTTGTAGCCGCGACGATACTCGAACTTGTCCACCGCCTTCATCAGGCCGATGTTGCCTTCCTGGATCAGGTCGAGGAACTGCAGGCCGCGGTTGGTGTACTTCTTCGCGATGGAGATCACCAGGCGCAGGTTGGCCTCGATCATCTCCTTCTTCGCGTCGCGCGAGGCCTTCTCGCCCTCGTTCATCTTGCGGTTGATCTCCTTCAGGTGCTCGATGGGCACCACGGCGCGCGCCTGGAGGTCGATCAGCTTCTGCTGGAGTTCCTGGATCGCCGGCAGGTTGCGGCTCATCACCGCGCTGTAGCCCTTGTTGCCGGCGACTTCCTTCTCGGCCCAGTGCAGGTTGAGCGAGTTCGTCGGGAACGTCTTGATGAAGTGCTCCTGCGGCATGCCGCACTTGTCGACGACGATCTTGCGGATCTCGCGCTCGTAGCGGCGCACGTCGTCGACCTGGCCGCGCAGGATGGAGCACAGGCGCTCGATCGTCTTGACCGTGAAGCGGATCTTCATCAGGTCGCCGGTCAGCGCTTCCTGGGCCTTGTCGTAGGCGGGCGAGCGGTAGCCCTCCTTCTCGAAGGCCTTGCGCATCTTGTCGAAGTGCGTGCTGAGCTCGGCGAACTTGGTCAGCGCCTGGGCCTTGAGCTCCTCGAGCTTCTTGGTCAGGGCCTTGGAGCCGCCGGCGCCATCGTCGTCGTCCTCCTCGTCGAACTCGTCGAAGTCCTCCTCGGCGACGTAGTCGTCCGCCTCGTCGTCGGAGACGAAGCCGTCGACCGCCTCGGAGATCTGCATCTCGCCCTTCTCGATGCGCTCGGCCAGCGCGAGGATCTCCGCGATGGTCGTGGGCGAGGCGGAGATCGCCTGCATCATGGCCTGCAGGCCGCCTTCGATGCGCTTGGCGATCTCGATCTCGCCCTCGCGCGTGAGCAGCTCGACGGAGCCCATCTCGCGCATGTACATGCGCACGGGGTCGGTCGTGCGGCCGAACTCGGAATCGACGGTCGACAGCGCCGCCTCGGCGGCCTCCTCGGCCTCTTCCTCGGTCGCGCCGGTCTGCGCGCTGCCGGAGATCAGCAGCGTCGCGGCGTCGGGCGCCTGCTCGTAGACCGCGATGCCCATGTCGTTGAGCATCGAGACGATGGCCTCGAGGATCTCGTTGTCGACCAGCTTCTCGGGCAGGTGGTCGTTGATCTCCTGGTGCGTCAGGAAACCCCGCGTCTTGCCCATCTTGATGAGGGTCTTGAGCTCCTGGCGGCGCTTGGCGACTTCCTCTTCGGTGAGCTGCGTCTCGTCCAGGCCGAACTCGCGCATGAGCGCGCGCTCCTTGGCGCGCGAGACCTTCATGCGCAGCGGCTTGGCCTTGGCGGCCTTGACCTCGCCGACCTCCTCGCCACCCTCGTCGGCGGCCTCGACCTCGGCCTCGGCGTCACCCTCGATGTCGGCCTCGACGTCGGCGTCGTCCTCGAAGACCGGGGCCTTGGGCTCGTCCTTCTTGCCCTTCTTGGCCGCGGCGGCCGTCGTCTTCGCGGCAGGCGCCTTCGCGGCCTTCGCGGCGGCGGTCTTGGCGGCGGGCGCCGGCTTGTCGGCCGCCTTCGTCGCGGTCGTCGCCGTCGTGCTCCGGGCAGCGGCCTTGGGCGCAGCAGCAGCGGACACCGCCTTCTTCTCGACCGGCTTGTCCGCGGCCGCGGTCTTCGCGGCGGGCGTGGTCGTCTTGGCAGTATCGGCGCTCTTCTTGGCAGTCATGCGTTTCCTTGGATGAATGTCGTCGACCCAGGCCGCCCGGATTCACGCGTCTCGCCCACGTCCCGACGGCCTGCCGGCAGAATGTGCGGACAGGCGCGACGAAAAAAAGGCGTGCGAACGATTTCCCGCCGCGGGTGGCGCGGCCGGAGCTCCGAGCTGGCAAGTTGGCGTGAACGGGCGAATATGCAGCCCTTGCGGGTGGATTTGGCCGCGTGGAACGCCCTTGACGAGGGTGGCCGGGGCCCGGAGTTGGCTGCTGTCACTCTTGCCGCTGAGTGGGATTTCGGATTATACCTCGGAATCGTCCTGGGAAGCCAGTCGCGACAGCCGTTCCTTGACCTCTTTCCAGTGCTCGAACACGAGCTGGTAGCGGCGCAGGTCGTCGGGCGTGGAGATCGACCTCGACAGCTCGAGCGAGCGCGCGTTGAGCAGGCGCTCCAGCACCTGGTCGACGGCACGGCGGAAGTCGACATGGCGTGCGTCCGGATGTGCATCGCCGTCGGCGGCCGCGCGCGTCGCCTCGTCCAGCGACGGGTCGTCGGCCAGGGCGAGGCGAAGGATGGCCCAGGGCCGCGGGCCGTGTTCGGCCACGTCGCGCTCCAGCCAGGCCACCAGCGGGCCGTAGGGCGCGGGCAGCGCGTGCAGCAGCTCATGCTCGGAAGCCGACAGCTCGTCCCAGAACTCCGGGTGCCCGAACAGGATCTCGACGATGCGCGCGGAGGGCGTCTTCGGGGCGGCGCGTGGCAGGCGCAGCAGTTCGGCGCGCTCGGCCTCCTCGCGGTCGCGGGCTGCGAAGCGTCCGCCGAAGCGGCCCCGTCCGCCGCCGCGCGGCTCCCATGGCCGGTCGCGCCCGCGCGGGC
>DASVLN010000992.1:0-4161 GCA_036384855.1 Burkholderiaceae bacterium
CGTCGCCGCGCATCCGGAGCTCTCCGACCGCGCGCTCCTGCGGCGCCACTACCGCGCCGCGACACTGGCCGCGCCCGAGGCGCGCGAGCGCTTCGTGCTGGAGACGCTCGCGCCGGAGGTGCACGCATGACGACGTCCCGGCCGCCCGGCCGCGTCGGCGCCGCAGGCGTCGCGCGGGAGGTCGCGCGATGAGCCGGTCCCCGGTGGCGCCGACCCCGGCCCCGATCGCGGTCGAGCGGGTGCAGACCGGCGTGCGCCTCGAGAAGCGCCTGCTCAAGGTGCTCAAGGCGATCGCGGAGCTCCACGACCTGAGCCTGGGCGACCTGCTCGAGGGCGTCGTCCTGCATGCCTTCGAGGGTCGCTGCGCGTTCGGGCCCGATACCCTTGGCCGTATCGCCGACCTCAAGCGCGTCTACGGGCTCGACCTCGACGCCGGTGCCGCGCACCGGCTCGTCGAGGCGGCCGAGATCAGCCCGCCAGCGGACGCAGCACCGCGCGCACCGGGCTCGCGTCGGCGCTCGTGAGCTTTAGCGGCAGCGCGATGAGCTCGTAGTCGCCCTCGGGCACCTCGTCGAGCACGAGGTTCTCGAGCACGCGCAGCCCGCGCCGGCGCAGCACCTGGTGGCTGTCCAGCGTCTTGCTCGCGGCGGGGTCGACGCTCGCGGTGTCGATGCCCACCAGCGTCACGCCGAGGTCGGCCAGCGCCTCGACCGTCGCGGGCTCGAACGCGGCGCAATCGGGGTCGAACGCGTCCAGCGGCGCGCGCGCGTAGGTGCGCACCAGCACGCGCGGCGGCAGCGTGCGGCCGTCGCGCCCGAGTGCGTGCGCGAGGTGCGCCATGGTCACGAGCGGCCTCGCGCCGATCGCGTGGATCACGCGACACGGGCCGAGGAAGGGCTCGAGCGAGACAGCGCCGATCGCGGCGGCGTCCGCCTCGTAGTGCAAGGGCGCGTCGGCGTGCGCGCCGGTGTGCGGCGAGAGCGTGATGGCGCTGACGTTGACCGGGCACCCCGGCCCGATCGTCGCGCCCCACTCCTGCCGGAAGGTCGTGTCGCCCGGGAACACGGGGGAGCGGGCGTCGATTGGCGGCGAGATGTCCCAGAGCTTGGTCATGGCCGTCGACTTTAAACCCGCGAGCTGGTCGACGAGGCGACTGCCCGGCATACTCCGCCGATGCTCGAAGGATCCTGCCATTGCGGCGCCGTCCGGCTCCATGTCCCGTCCCCGCCGGCCGAGCTGTGCCTGTGCAACTGCTCGATCTGCCGCCGCTACGGCGCGCTGTGGGCGTTCTACGTCGCCGAGGAGACGCGCGTGGACGGCCGCGAGCATCTCGCCAGCTATGTCTGGGGCGATCGCACGATCGACACGATGCACTGCCGGCACTGCGGCTGCGTCACGCACTGGGAGTCGCTGCAACCCGGCCCCGGCGGCCGGCGCACCTTCAACATGCGGCTGTTCGATCCCGCCGAGATCGGCGAGCCGCGCCTGCGTCGCTTCGACGGCGCCGACACCTGGAGATACCTCGACGAGTGAGCGCCGGCCGGGCGCGCCGGGTCGCCGGCGGGCGCCGCCTCACTGTTCGCTGCGATCCTCCTCGCCGGGAGTCGCGGCGCGCACGACGGTGACCGTGCACTCCGACTCCGCGACGACGGTCGACGATACGCTGCCCAGGTATCGGCGCAGCGTCGAGTTGCCGCGCGCGCCCATCACGATGTGGTCGACCTGGTTGCGGCGCGCGAAGTCGACGAGCGCGTCGGCCGGGTCGGGGGCCTCGAGCACGTGGAAGGTCAGGCGGCCGTCCTCGAGGTTGAGCGCCTTGCTGATCGGCCGCGCCCAGTGCTTCAGGCCGACCAGCTGCTTGACGTGCAGGCTCTTGCCCTGGTGGTCGGTGAGCGCGTCGGTGCCGATGCGGGCGATGCGCATCACGCTGACGCAGGCCAGGCGCGCGCCGGGCTCCGTGAGCATGATGCGGCGCACGGTCTCGCGCAGCTGCTCGAGCAGCTCGGGCGTGCCGTTGTCGATGTCCACCGAGGCCATGACGATGGAGCTGCGGTTGATCTGCTCGGTGGCGCTCGTCTGGGCCGCGGACTCCGGCGGCTCCGCGCCGATGGAGAAGAACCAGCGCTTGAAGCGCGACCACTGGCTGCTGCGAACCATGCGCTCGGCTCGGCGCGTGAGCGGGATCTGGTCGGGCTGCTGGAGGTCGAGCGCGAGCTGCGCGGCGCTCTGGTAGCGCTTGTCCGGATGCACCTCCAGGCACTTGAGGATCACCTCCTGCAGCCAGGGCGGGCAGTCCGAGCGCAGCGCGCGTGGCGGCACCGGGTCGATCCACAGGCGCTTGCGCAGCCCGCGCACCGAGGTCGGCGCGCCGAACGGGCGCTCCCCGGTGGTGAAGTGGTACAGCATCACGCCGAGCGCGAACAGGTCGCTGCGCGGGTCGTTGCGGATGAACTGCACCTGCTCGGGCGACATGTAGGGCCCGGTGCCCATGGGCAGCGAGAACTCCTCCTCGAGCAGGTCGGGCAGGTGGTCGTGGCGCGAGAGGCCGTAGTCGACCAGCACCGCCTCGCCCGTGGGCCGGAACATGATGTTGCTGGGCTTCACGTCCAGGTGCACGACGTGCTGGCGGTGCAGGTCGTGCAGCGCGGTGGCGACCTTGATCCCGATCTCGGCGACCTCGTCGAGCGCGAGCGGCGCCTCGGCCAGCCGCGGGCGCAGCGTGTCGCCCGGGATGTGCTCCATCACGATGTAGGGCTGGCGCGTGAAGTCGCCGCGGGCGACGTAGCGCGGCACGTGCACGCCGGACAGCGCCGGCATGATCATCTGCTCGACCTCGTAGCCGACGATCGTGGCGGGATCCTCGCCGCCCTTGATGCGCGGCACCTTCATGATCAGCGGCGGCTCGTCGGGGTTCGGTGCGGGCTGGCCCTCGGCATCGACGCGCACCACGCGCCACATGCTGGCCATCCCGCCCTGGTGCAGGCGCTTCTCGAGCAGGAAGCCCTCCACGATCGCGCCCTTGGCCAGCGGCGGGGCGAGGCCGCCGATGTCGACGACGTCGCGGCCGAAGCGCGAGCGCAGGCTGCCGCCGGAATCGATCGTCGCGGGTCGCTTCTGTTCGGCCACGTCACACTCCCTCGAAGAGCCGGGCGGCGAGGCGCTCCGGCAGGCCGGCGGCGCGGATCTTGGCGGCGGCGGTCTCGTGATCGTACGGCACGCGGTGGTAGGTGATGCGCTGGGCCTGGGGCTCGAACATGGCGTAGCAGGCGGCGGGGTTGCCGTCGCGCGGCTGGCCGGCCGAACCGGGGATGACGAGCCACTGCCGGTAGCCGGGCAGCGGGATCGGCACGCCGGGCATGGGCGTGAAGTCGCCCGCCTTGCCGGTGGCGCCGAGATGGTAGAGCCGCGGCTCGTGGACGTGGCCGCAGAAGGTGTAGTGGCAGGTCGTCGCGTGGATGCTGCGCACGGCGTCGGCGCGGCCCTGGACGTACTCCCACTGGCTCGGCGCGTAGGCGTTGGCGTGGACGTACAGGCGGTCGTCGCGCTGCAGCTGGAAGGGCAGGGCGGCGAGGAAGTCGAGCTGGCCGGGATCGAGCTGCGAGCGCGTCCAGTCGATGACGAGCCGCGCCTCCGGACGCATCTGCGGCGTGCCGCCGATGACGGCTGCCTCGTCGTGGTTGCCGCAGACGGCGGCGGCGCCGGCGTCGACCATCTCGCGTACCTGGTCGATGACCCACGCGGGGTCGGCCCCGTAGCCCACGTAGTCGCCGAGGAACGCCCACTCCGTGGCGCCCTGGGCGCGCGCGTGCGCGAACACGGCCTCGACGGCCTCCCGGTTGGCGTGCAGGTCGGTCACGACCGCGATCTTGGTCATCGTTTCTTCCAGCCCGGGGACGGATGTTGCCAGCACTCGCTGACGCGCCGCGTACGGGATTACCAGCCGCCGGGCCGGTTTGCGGCAGACTACGCCCCGCGGCCGCGCCGGCCCGCCTTGCCCAGGAGCGAACCCCATGCCCGATGCCCAGCGCCGCCCCGCCGCGGTCGCCGCCGCTGCCGTCCTGGCGCTGGCGGCGGCTGCCGCCCTCGTCCCCACCGCGCAGGCCGCGTCCCGCCGCGCGCCGCCGGCGCGCGGTGCGTGGGGAGTCGTGGTCGCCGACGGCC
>DASVLN010000993.1:0-1961 GCA_036384855.1 Burkholderiaceae bacterium
CAGCGGCGGCGGATGCGTCGCGCAGGCCTGCAGCGCCAGCGCGAACGCGGCCGCGAGCAGGCGGCCGGCGGCGCCGCGGGCGAGATCCGGGAGAAGGCGGCGCACGGACGTCAGGGCGTCACCTTGAGCCGGGCCATCGTCTGCCGCAGCACCTCGTTGCCCGGCTCCAGCCGGTGCGCGTCGCGCAGCACCTGGACGGCCTCGTCGCGCCTGCCCTCGGCCCACAGCGCCTCGCCCAGGTGGGCGGCGATCTCGGTGTCCTTGCGCGAGGCGTAGGCCTGGCTCAGCAGCGTCGTCGCGGTGTCGTAGTGGCCCATCCGGTACTCGACCCAGCCGAGGCTGTCCACGATGAACGGGTCCGCCGGCGACAGCGCATGCGCCTGCTTCACGAGCCCGAGCGCCTCGTCGAGCCGCACGTTCTGGTCGGCGAGCGAATAGCCGAGCGCGTTCAGCGCCTGCGAGTTCTGCGGCTGCAGCACGAGGATGCGGCGCAGCAGCGTCTCCATGTCGTCGAGGCGGTTCATGCGCTCGTCGACCATCGCCTCCTGGTAGATCAGCTCGACGTCGTCGGGCGATTCCTTGTTGGCCTTGGCCAGCAGCTCGCGGGCGTCGGCGAACTTCTTGCTCTCGATCAGCAGCTGCGCCTGCGTCAGCAGCCGGTAGCGCTCCTCGGCGGGCGATGTCGCCGGCGCGGCGCGCACGAGGGCGAGCGCCTCGGCGAGCTTGCCGCGGCGCGCGAGCACCTCGGCGCGCAGGGCGATCACCTGCAGATCGGTGTCCTTGGTGTCGATCTCGCCGAGCCACTTCTCCATCGCCGCGTCGTCGCGGCGCTGGTCGGCGGCGCGGGCGAGCAGCAGGCGGATGTAGTCGAGGCGCGGGCCGGGCGCGGCGGCGTCCGCGTCGCCGGCGGCGTCGTCCTCGTCGCCGTTGGACGGGTGCGCCGCCTGGTCGGCCATCGCCAGCGCCAATGCCTGCTTCAGCGCGGCCTCGGCGGCGTCGGGATGGTGCAGCTCGAGCTCCGCATCGCCCAGCGCGATCCACAGCTGCGCGAGCTTCGGGCGCTCCTTCGTGGCCATGCGCAGCTGCTCGGCGGCCTCGGGCAGGCGTTCCTCGCTGGACAGCACGCTCGCGTAGAACGAGCGCACGACCGGGTCGGCGCCCTTCCTCGCGAGGTAGTCGCGCACGATGGCCTCGGAGCGCGGGATCGCGTCGGCGGGCACGTCCCGCTTCGTCGGCGCCTCGGTGCCCGCGGGCGCAGCGGTGCCGGCCGCGCGCGTGGGCGCCACGCCCGACAGCGCGTTCATGATGTCCAGCGCCAGCATCACGGGCGGCGTGGCGAGCGGATCCTGCGCATGGGCCTGCTCGGCGAGCCGCAGCGCCTCGCCGGCCTGGCCCTGCAGCATGTCGATGCGGGCGAGCGCGACCCGGGCCGGCAGGCTCGTCTCGGGCGCGTCGAGGTAGGGCTTGACCAGCTCGGATGCCTCCGCGGCGACCGCCGCGCGGTCCTTCGCGCGCTCGACCACGCGAGGCAGACTCGCCAGCAGCGGCCCGCGCTCGGCAGGCGGGCTCATCTGCAGCAGCTGCTCGAGCGGCTCCTGCGCCTCGGCGACCCGATCCAGTCCGACCAGCACCTGCACTTCGGTGCGCGTGGCCTCGGCGGACCTGGGCATCGCCTGGCGCCAGGCCTTGGTCACCGCGAGGGCCTTGTCGCCCGCGCCGACCTGGAGCGCGATCTGGTACGCGCGCCGGAACAGCGCGTCGTCCTTGTAGCGGCGCCCGGCCTGGATGTAGATTTCGACCGCGTCGCCGGCCTGGCCGTCCTGAAGTGCGAAGTCGGCGAGCAGCAACTGCTTCAGGAGGGCGCCGTCCAGGATCGAGTTGTGGACCTGCGGCGCCGGCGGCTGCGCGATGTCGGGCACCGAGGCAGGCGCCGACGGCGGCGCGGCCGTCTCCGCGCCGAA
>DASVLN010000994.1:0-2540 GCA_036384855.1 Burkholderiaceae bacterium
CGACGGCGGCAACGAGCGCGTGATCGTCGCCCGGGCCGGCCTCGCGGCGCTGCTGCACGAGGTCGAGGCCGCGTCCGCCGCCGCCGACGTCGACGACGCGAGCTTCGCGCTCGCCAACCTGTTCTGCGTCCCGGCGCCGGCCTCGGTGCCCGTCGGCGCGATGGGCGATCCGCTGGTCGGCTACGACTTCGTCCTCGCCGCGAACTATCGCCGCGCGATCGCCGCGCTGCTCGCCGACGACCGCCCGATGGCGCGCCATCTGGGCCAGCCCGGGCCCTTCCTCGTCGCGTTCCGGCTGCCCGTGGCCGAGGTGCGGCGCGAGCCCGACGCCGCGCCGCCGCCCGGCTCGCCCAACGACGTGCTGATGATCGACATGAGCGACGTGCCCGCCGCCGCGATCCCGGTCTACGTGAGCAGCTTCAAGTCCGCCGTGCGCCGCGAGGGCAGCTCCGGCGACACCGCGCTCGCGCCGCTGCGCGCGCGCTTCGCAGCGGCGCTGGTCGATCTGAACCAGGCGTTGCCCGCGATCGAGGAGGCCTACGCCGGCACCGTCAAGCCGTTGGAGGCCGGTGCCGGCGAGGGCGACGCCCACTAGCGGCAGGTCCTAGTGGATCCGCTCGCCGCGCGCGAGCATGCCCACCAGCTGCTCGATGCGCCGCGCGCGCGTCTCCGGCTTCTTCGCGGTCTGCACGCGCCAGAGCACGGCGTAGCGGTTGGTGCCGTCCAGCGTCGCGAAGAAGGCGCGCGCCGCCGGCCGCGCGTCGAGCGCCGCCTGCAGGTCGGGCGGCACCTGCGCCGAGCGCGCGCCGTCGTATGCGTCGTCCCAGCGGCCGTCGGCCTTCGCGGCCTCGACCTGCGCCAGGCCGGCCGGCCGCATGCGGCCCGCGGCGATCAGCGCGAGCGCCTTGTCGCGATTGATCTTCGACCACAGGCTGCGCGCGCGGCGCGGCGTGAAGCGCTGCAGGAAATGCTGCGCGTCGAGCGACTTCTTCTGGCCGTCGATCCAGCCGTGGCACAGCGCGACCTCCAGCGCCTCGGCATAGCGCAGCCCCGGCGTGCCGGCCTTGGCGAGCTGCAGCCAGGTTCCGTCCGAGCTCGCGTGATGGCGCGCGAGCCAGGCGTCGAAGGCGGCGGGACCTGCCAGGCGCAGCGGAGCGTCGTCGGCGGGCGGGTCGGAAGCGGCGCGTCGGGAGGGCATGCGCCCGAGTGTGCCTCAGCGCACGTTGACGACGTCGCGCTGCAGCGGCGCCAGGCGCGCGAGCAGGCGGTTCTGCGTTGCGAACGGGATGCCCTGGTCGTGCATCACCGACTGCAGCACCTCGACGAGCGCGTTGAAGTCCGCGCGCGAGATGTCCATGTCGCGGTGGGCCTCCTTCAGCGGTCGGCCGGTGTAGTCGCAGCCGCCGCCCGCGAGCTCGCAGAACTTCAGCGCCAGCATGGCCTGCAGGTGCTCCCTGCGCGCGTGCTTGAAGAACGGCCCGATGCGCTCGTCGGCCGCCAGGCGCGGCACCAGCGTCGCGGCGAGGCGCTCGATGCCCGGCTGGCCGCCGAGCGCGCGATAGAGGCTGTCGTCGACGACCGGCGCGGACGCGGCGCCCGCCGGTCGCGCGTGCACGCACGCGGGCGCGACGACCAGCACGGCGCACGACAGCGTCGCCAGCAGCGCGACGACGAGCGCGCCGCGGCGTGCGGGCAGGGCAGGGGCGGAGGCGAGGGCGTGGATGTCGGTCATGGCATGACGGGCTCAGAACGCCGATTGCGCGGACACGTAGGCGCCGTCCTGGCGCCGGGTGGCGACGGCCGGCACGATGCGGCCCAGCTGCACCCACGCGACGGTGATGGACAGGTGCCTGGACGGCGCCCAGGCGACGAACAGGTCGACCCAGTCGTCCTCCTTCAGGCCCGCGCCGAGCAGCGAGGGATCGAGGTTGTCGGGCTTGCGCCGGTACTCGCCGCCGATCGCGAGCCGCGGGCTGGCGAGCCAGGCGATCGAGAACTCCGGCTCGAGGCGGTAGCGATCCTGCGCGGTGCCGCCGAAGCCCAGGAGGCCGTTCTGGTTGGCCCTGGTCGCGCGCAGCGTGGCGTCGACGAGCACGCCCTGCGCGAGGAACAGCTTGGTCGCGCTCACGTAGGCGTCGGTGCCGCGCCGGCGCGCCCCGAGCGCCTCGAGGGTGGGCGCGAGGTCGCCGGCGTCCAGCGACTTGAGTTCGACGCCGACCGCCACCTGCGGCAGCAGGGTGTCGCTGTCGAGGATGGCGTCGCCCGCCACGCGCGCCTTGACGCCGACGATGTCGAGCTTCAGGTGTAGCCCCGGCAGGGCCAGGGCGCGCCCGGTCGCGCCGGTGTCGAAGTCCTGGTGCGCGACCGAGAGCTCGACCCGGTCGTCCCACGCCGCCGCGGCCGCCAGGACATCGAGCGTGTAGTTGCGCGTCGCGACCTTCGTGACCGCGGCGGTCGCGCCCCATTCGCCCTCGGTCGCGTTGGTGCCGATCACGGCCCAGGGCGTGAGGCCGCCGCCGGCCGCGCCGTCGACGCTCGTC
>DASVLN010000995.1:0-9970 GCA_036384855.1 Burkholderiaceae bacterium
GAAGGCCCAGGCCGCCGATTCGTGAAGCACGGTCTGCATGTCAGGCTCCGGCGGCCTCGGCGGCTCGGCGCCGCAGCGTCGGCAGGCCCACGCCGGCCGCGTCGAAGCCGCCGTCCACCGCCAGGAACTGGCCGTTGACGAAGCTCGCCTCGTCGCTGCACAGGAAGCCGACGGCGCTGGCCATCTCCTCGGGCGTGCCGTAGCGGCCCAGCGGGATCGCGTCGTGGTAGTCGGAGCGGATCGCCACGCTGTGCACGAGCTTGGCCATCTCGGTCTCCACCGGCCCCGGGCAGATCGCGTTGACGCGGATGCCGGCGTCGCCCAGCTCCACCGCCAGCTGCTTGGTCATGTGCAGCAGCGCCGCCTTGCTCGTGCCGTAGGCGACGCGCAGGGTGCTCGCGCGCAGGCCCGAGATCGACGCGATGTTGACGATCGCGCCGCCGCCGGCCTTGAGCATCTCCGGCACCACCGCCTGCGTGCAGAGGAAGGCGCCGTCGAGGTTGGTGTTCAGGACGTCGCGGAACTCGGCGTAGCTGGTCTCCATCACCGGCTTGAAGACGGCGATGCCGGCGTTGTTGACGAGCTTGTCGACGCGCCCGAACTTGGCGACGATCGCCGCGACGCCGGCGCGCACCTGCGCCGCGTCGCGCACGTCCGCGTGGACGCCGATCACTTCGTCGGGCCGGTCGAAGGCGGCGACCGTGCGGTCTAGGGTCTGCCTGTCGATGTCCAGCAGCGCGACGCGGTGGCCGCGGGCGTGGAACCACTGGCCGATCGCCAGGCCGATGCCGCGGGCGCCGCCGGTGACGAGGGCGACGCGCTGGTCGGGGTTGCTCATGTCGGATGTCTCCTGTGGGAATGCTGTTCAGGCGGGGGTGGGCAGCCACTCCTCGAGGGTGACCTCGAAGGTGACGCAGACGGGGTTGGCTCCGGCGACGAACGGGCCGCCGTGGATGCAGCCCTCGGTGTCGGCGACGACGCCGGTGATGGCCGCGCGCAGCGAGCCGTCGGGCTGCTCGCGCACCTCGCCGGCCAGGCTCACGATCTCGACCGCCGGCCCGCGCACCTGGCGTGCGGAGCCGTCGGGCGCGGCGAAGCAGGCGTCGACCAGGCTGCCGAGCGCGCCGCGCACGAACGCGTGGCGGAAGCCCTCGGCGACGCACAGCTTCTCGATGCTGGCGACGAGGTCCTCGTTGGGCGCGACGCGCGCGTAGGCGACCCGGCCCATGGCGCCGGTCTCGACGCGGGGTTGGATGGACGGCTCATGTTGCATGGGCGATCTCCCCGGATCCCGCCGCGGCCTGCGCCGGGAAGGGCCGCATCAGCGGCATGTTGGTCTCGGCGTCGTGCACGATGCGCAGCGCGATGCCGTCCAGCGAGGTCGCGAGCACCGCGATCGGCGCCGCCACGATGCTGCGGTCGACGACCACGTGGCCGCCGCGCGCGAGGCCGTCCGCGCGCACGAAGGTCGCGTGGCAGTGCACGAGCGGCTCGCCGCACGGCCCGATGCCCAGCGTCGCGTTGCCGAAGACGAGCGCCGAGGCGCCGGCGTCGATCGGCCGCGTGTAGTTGGCGACGCGCTCGCCGCTCGCGTCGGCCGGCGCGATGCAGTAGAGCAACTGCGCGAGCGAGCCGCCCAGCAGCGTCATCGACGCCGAGCGGATGCCCAGCGCGTGCAGGGGGCGGATGAGGGCCTCGCGCACCGACAGGCCGGGCTCCAGCGCGAGCCGCACGTGGCGCGCGGTCGCGGCGTGCAGGTGCTCGAGGCGGACGGGCCCCACCGGGCCGGGGTGCATCAAGGTGCGGGCGCGCGGCAGGGGCGCGCTGCGGATCGAGGCTGTCAAGGCGTCTCCTTCGATGATCTGGAGTCTGCGTCGTGCGGACTCCGACATGAGCGCCTTCGGAGCGGCCGGGTGGCGCTCATGGCGCTTTGCCGCCGGACTCGCCGGGTAGGGCGGTTCGGCATGCGATCCAGTCTAGGAAAAGGCTTTCATTCGGGGAAGTTTGCAATTCGGATCGATCCATCCAAGAATCGGATCGATGGAAATGCGTCACCTGCGCTGCCTCGTCGCCGTCGCCGAGGAGCTGCACTTCGGCCGCGCCGCCCGGCGGCTCAACCTCTCGCAGCCGCCGGTGAGCCTGGCGATCAAGGAGCTCGAGGCCGAGCTGGGCGTCACGCTGTTCGAGCGCAACTCGCGGCGCATCGCGCTCACGCGCCAGGGCGAGGAGGCGCTGCACGACGCCCGCGCCGTGCTCGCGCGCGCCGAGCTGCTGCGCCGGCGCGCGCACGAGTCGGCGCAAGGGCGGACGGGCACGCTGACGCTGGGCTTCATCAGCCTCGCGCCGTACTCGTTCCTGCCCGGCGCGCTGCGGCGCTTCATGGCCGACTACCCGAAGGTCAAGGTCACGCTGCAGGAGTCGACCACCGACCGCATCCTCGCCGAGCTCGAGATCGGCGGGCTGGACCTCGGCTTCATCTTCGCGTCGCCCGGCATGTCGGCGACGCTCGCCTACCGGCCGCTGCAGCGCGAGCCGCTGATCGTCGCGCTGCCGGCGACGCATCCGCTCGCGAAGTCGGCGCGGGTGCCGCTCGAGCGGCTGGCGCACGAGCGCTTCCTGCACTTCGAGCGCCACTACGGCCCGATGGTCTTCGACGCGATGGTCGCCACCTGCATGCGCCACGGCTTCAGCCCCGACCTGTTCCCGGCGCGCCAGATGCACACCATCGTGAGCCTGGTGGCCGGCGGCATCGGCGTCGCGCTGGTGCCGGCCTCGGTCAAGGCGATGCCGCGCGAGGGCGTGGCCTACCGTCCGATCCAGGGCGAGCACACGCTCGTCGAGACCGGCGCCGCCTGGCGCGGCGACGGCGACGACGGCTCGCTCGCGCAGGCCTTCCTCGGCACGCTGCCGCAGCCGGGGCGCTGACACGTTCGCATGTCGGACCGTCGGCCCTGGGCACGCGGCGCCGGGGTCGATCGGCCGGCTTCCGGCCAGCATGTGAACCGGTTTCTGCGATGCGGCGCCGCAGCATGCGCGCCGCGACGCGGGGCGCATGTCCAGAATCGCTGCACACGCACCGGACGCGGGCCTTGCAGCGGTTCACATCCCGAACCCCGGCCCGTCGTCCCGACAGGAGACCACCCGCATGGAACAAGCGCATATCGTCGGCTGGGGCCACACGCCGTTCGGCAAGCTCGACGCCCTCGACCTCGAACAACTCATCCGCGACGCCGCGCTGCCGGCCGTCGAGGGCGCCGGCCTGGACCTGGCCGACATCGACGGCATCTTCGTCGGCCACTTCAACGGCGGCTTCGTCCAGCAGGACTTCAGCGGCGCGCTGGTGGCCGTGGCGATGCCCGAGCTGCGCCACGTGCCCGCGGTGCGGGTCGAGAACGCCTGCGCCACCGGCTCGGCGGCGATCTGGGCGGCGCTGGACGCGGTCGGCTCGGGCCGCGTGAAGCACGCGCTCGTGGTCGGCATGGAGAAGATGAACACGCTGCCCGGACCGCAGATCGGCGAGACGCTGCTGCGCTGCTCCTACGTGCGCGAGGAGGCCGACACCCCCGGGGGATTCGCGGGCGTCTTCGGCGACATCGCGGGCGTCTACTTCGAGCGCTTCGGCGACCAGTCCGACGCGCTCGCCGCCATCGCCGCGAAGAACCACGAGAACGGCGTGCGCAATCCGCTCGCGCACATGAAGCGCGACCTGGGCTTCGACTTCTGCCGCACGCCGTCCGAGAAGAACCCGTTCGTCGCCGGGCCGCTGAAGCGCTCCGACTGCTCCCTCGTGTCCGACGGCGCGGCCGCGCTCGTCATCGCGCGCGAGCCGGTGGCCGGCGCGGTGCATCGACCGGTGCGCTGGCGCTCGCGCACGCAGGTGGGCGAGTACCTGCCGCTGTCGCGCCGCGACCCGACGCGCTTCGAGGGCGCGGCGCTCGCGTGGCAGCGCGGCCTGGCGGCCGCGGGCGCCACGCTGGCCGACCTGCACTTCGTCGAGACCCACGACTGCTTCACCATCGCCGAGCTGCTGGAGTACGAGGCGATGGGCCTCGCGCCGCAGGGGCAGGGCGCGCGCGTGATCCTCGAGGGCGTGACGAGGCGCGACGGCCGGCTGCCCGTGAACCCGTCCGGCGGCCTGAAGTCGCGCGGCCATCCGATCGGCGCGACCGGCGTCTCCCAGCACGTGATGGCCGCGATGCAGCTGACCGGCACGGCCGGCGACATGCAGCTGCCGCGCGCCGGCCTCGGCGCCGTCTTCAACATGGGCGGCGCGGCGGTGGCGAACTACCTGTCGGTGCTGGAGGCGCTGTGAGCCCGGCCCAGGCCTGCAACCTCTCGCAGCTGCTGCGCCAGACCGCGCGCCTGCATCCCGACCGCGCCGGCCTGATCCAGGGCGAGCGGCAGTGGACGTGGCGCGAGATCGACGCCCGCGTCGACGCCGCGGTCGCGGCGCTGCGGTCGCTGGGCGTGCGGCGCGGGCAGCGCATCCTCGTGCTCTCGCGCAACTCGCTGCCGATGTTCGAGAGCGGCTGGGTCGCGTTCCGGCTCGGCGCGGTGTGGGTGCCGGTGAACTTCCGCCTCACGCCGCCCGAGGTCGCCGTGCTCGCCGAGTCCAGCGGCGCGACGACGATGCTGGTCGACGCCGGCTTCGAGGCGCACGTCGAGGCCGCGCGGTCCGCGTCGCCCGCGCTGAAGACGGTGATTCCGCTGTCCGGCGAACGCGCGGGCGAGCTGAACTGGGAGGCGCTGGTCGCGGCCCATCGCGGCGCCGAGCCCTGCGAAGCGACGGTGCAGTCCGACGACCCGCTCTGGTTCTTCTACACCTCGGGCACCACCGGCCGGCCCAAGGCGGGCATGCTGACGCACGGCCAGATGGCCTTCATCGTCACCAACCACCTGGCCGACCTGATCCCCGGCACCACCGAGCGCGACGTCTCCATCGCGGTGGCGCCGCTGTCGCACGGGGCGGGCATCCACGCGCTGCTCAACGTCGCCCGCGGCGCGGCCACCGTGCTGCTGCCGTCCGAGAAGATGGATCCCGAGCTCGTGTGGTCGCTCGTCGAGAAGCACCGCGTGACCAACCTGTTCACGGTGCCCACCATCGTGAAGATGCTCGTCGAGCATCCCGCCGTGGAGGCGCACGACCACTCGTCGCTGCGCTACGTGATCTACGCCGGCGCGCCGATGTACCGGGCCGACCAGCAGCGCGCGCTGCGCGTGCTCGGGCCGGTGCTGGTGCAGTACTTCGGGCTGGGCGAGGTGACCGGCTGCATCACCGTGCTGCCGCCGTCCATGCATTCGCCCGACGACGACTCGCCCGACGCCAACGTCGGGTCGTGCGGCCGGCCGCGCACGGGCATGGAGGTCGCGATCCTGGACGAGGCCATGAACCCGGTGCCGGTCGGCGCGATCGGCGAGATCTGCTGCCGCGGCCCGGGCGTCTTCGCGGGGTACCACGACAACCCCGAGGCCACGGCCAAGGCGCTGCGCGGCGGCTGGTTCCACACCGGCGACCTCGGCCGCGTCGACGAGCGCGGGCTGCTCTACATCACGGGCCGCGAGTCGGACATGTACATCTCCGGCGGCTCCAACGTCTACCCGCGCGAGGTCGAGGAGGTGCTGCTCACGCATCCGGCCGTCGCCGAGGTCGCGGTGCTGGGCGTGCCCGATCCGAAGTGGGGCGAGGTCGGCGTGGCCGTGGTCGTCGCACGCGCGGGCGCGGGCTGCACGGCCGAGGCGCTGCTCGCGCACCTCGAGGGCCGCTGCGCGCGTTACCGCTGGCCGCATCGCTTCGTCTTCTGGGACGCGCTGCCGCGCTCGGGCTACGGCAAGGTCGTCAAGAAGGACCTGCGCGAACGACTCTTCGCGAGTGGTGAATTGTGGGAATCCACATCCCCCGCGAAGACCCGGGAGACGAGCTCGGCCTGAACCCACAGAATCGGCCTTCGGCCGAACACCCCGGCATTCCTCGCCATCGACTACAACGGAGACAAGCACATGGATTTCACCCGTCGCCAGATCCTCGCCGGTGCCGCCGCCGCGGGCTCGCTCGCCTTGCCGACGACCCGCGCCTTCGCGCAGAAGGCGGAGTTCACGTACAAGTACGCGAACAACCTGCCCGTCTCGCACCCGATGAACCTGCGCGCCAAGGAGATGTCCGACGCGATCCGGGCCGAGACCAAGGGCCGCGTCGACATCCAGCTCTACCCGAACAACCAGCTCGGCTCCGACACCGACATGCTGAGCCAGCTGCGCTCCGGCGGCATCGAGTTCTTCACGCTGTCGGGCCTGATCCTGTCGACGCTGGTGCCCAGCTCGTCGATCAGCGGCGTCGGCTTCGCGTTCCCGAACTACGACACCGTCTGGAAGGCGATGGACGGCGAGCTCGGCGCCTGGATCCGCGCCCAGATCGCGAAGAAGGACCTCGTCGCGATGGACAAGATCTGGGACAACGGCTTCCGCCAGACCACGTCCTCGACCAAGCCCATCGTCACGCCGGAGGACTTCAAGGGCTTCAAGATCCGCGTGCCCGTCTCGCCGCTGTGGACGTCGATGTTCAAGGCCTTCGACGCCGCACCCGCCTCGATCAACTTCGCCGAGGTCTACTCCGCGCTGCAGACCAAGGTCGTCGAGGGCCAGGAGAACCCGCTGGCCATCATCTCGACGGCCAAGCTCTACGAGGTGCAGAAGTACTGCTCGCTGACCAACCACATGTGGGACGGCTTCTGGTTCCTCGCCAACAAGAAGGCGTGGGAGAAGCTGCCGCCCGACCTGCAGGCCATCGTCGCCAAGCACATCAACGCGGCCGGCGTGAAGGAGCGTGCCGACGTCGCCGAGCTCAACGCCAGCCTGCAGAAGGATCTGACCGCCAAGGGCATGGTCTTCAACGCCACCAACGCCGACGCCTTCCGCGCCCACCTGCGCAAGGCGGGCTTCTACAGCGAGTGGAAGGGCAAGTTCGGCGACGAAGGCTGGGCCATCCTCGAACGCAGCGTCGGCAAGCTGTCGTGAAGCGCGCCGTCCGACTCCGCGAGCTGGCGGCGGCGCCCGGCGCCGATCCGCTGGAGGGCGTGCTGCCCGAAGCCGCCAACGGCCCGCTCACCGCCACCACGCGCGCGCCGCGCGGTGCGCTGGCGAAGCTGGAGACGGCGCTGGGCTGGCTGGTCGAGGTGCCGGCGGCCATCCTGGTGGTGGCCGACGTCGCCGTGCTGCTGGCGGGCGTCGTCGCGCGCTTCGTGCTGCACGACCCGCTCACGTGGTCGGACGAGCTCGCCTCGATGCTGTTCGTCTGGCTCGCGATGTTCGGCGCCGTGATCGCGCTGCGCCGCGGCGAGCACATGCGCATGACGGCGATCGTGTCCCGGCTCGGGCCCGACCAGCGCGCGCTGATGGAGGCGGTCGCGACCTGCGCCTGCCTCGCCTTCCTCGCGATGGTGGTCTGGCCGGCCTGGCAGCATGCGCGCGACGAAGGCGATATCACGACGCCGGCGCTGGAGATCTCCAACCTCTGGCGCGAGGCCTCGATGCCGGCGGGCATCGTGCTGATGGGCGTGTTCGCCGTCCTGCGCCTGCTGCGCGACGCCACCTGGCGCCACGCGCTCGCGGGCGCGGCGATCGTGGCGGCGCTGTGCGGCGCGTTCTGGGCCGGGCACGGCATGTTCGCCGACCTGGGGCGGCTGAACCTGCTCGTCTTCTTCGTCGGTGTCGCGGCGGGCAGCGTGCTCGCGGGCATCCCGATCGCGTTCGCGTTCGGGCTGGGCACCTTCGGCTACCTCGCGCTGGGGACCGACACGCCGCTGACGGTCGTCGTCGGCCGCATGGACGAGGGCATGTCGCACATCATCCTGCTGGCGGTGCCCCTGTTCGTGTTCCTCGGCCAGCTGATCGAGGCGACCGGCATGGCGCGCGCGATGGTGGCCTTCCTCGCCGGCCTGCTGGGCCATGTGCGCGGCGGCCTGTCGTACGTGCTGGTGGGCGCGATGTACCTGGTCTCCGGCATCTCGGGCGCCAAGGCCGCCGACATGGCCGCCATCGCGCCCGCGCTGTTCCCAGAGATGAAGAAACGCGGCGCCGACGAGGGCGAGCTGGTCGCGCTGCTGGCGGCCACCGGCGCGCAGACGGAGACCGTGCCGCCCAGCCTGGTGCTGATCACGATCGGCTCGGTCACCGGCGTGTCGATCGCGGCCCTGTTCACCGGCGGGCTGCTTCCGGCGCTGGTCCTGGGCCTGGTGCTGTGCACGGTGGTCGGCGTGCGCGCGCGCGGCGAGCCCCTGGCCGCGGCGCCGCGCACGTCCGCGAAGACCAAGCTCAAGCTGTTCGCGGTCGCGTTCCCGGCGCTCGCGCTGCCCTTCCTCATCCGCGCGGCGGTGGTCGAGGGCGTGGCCACGGCCACCGAGGTCTCGACCATCGGCATCGCGTACACGCTGGTCGTCGGCGCGCTGGTCTATCGCGAGCTCGAATGGCGCCGGCTCGGCCCGATGCTCGTGGGCACGGCGGCGCTGTCGGGGGCGATCCTGCTGATCATCGGCACCGCCACGGCGATGGCCTGGGGCCTGACGCAGTCGGGCTTCTCCGGCTGGCTCGCGAGCACGATGTCGACCCTGCCCGGCGGCGCGCCGATGTTCCTCGCGGTGTCGGTGCTCGCGTTCGTGATCCTCGGCTCGGTGCTCGAGGGCATCCCGGCGATGGTGCTGTTCGGGCCGCTGCTGTTCCCGATCGCGCGCCAGCTGGGTATCCACGAGGTGCACTACGCGATGGTCGCCACGCTCTCGATGGGCCTGGGCCTGTTCGCGCCGCCGCTGGGCGTCGGCTACTACGCGGCCTGCGCGATCGCGCGTGTCAACCCCGACCGCGGCATCCGGCCGATGGCGCGCTACATGTTGGCGCTGCTGGCCGGCACGGTGCTGGTCGCCGCGGTGCCGTGGCTGTCGACGGGTTTCCTCTGAGCCCGCCCATGTCGCCCCGACCGGCCGCGCGGCGGGTCAGGACGGATCCCTGTCGAACGCCTCGACGCCGTCGGGCAGCCGCACCCAGGGATGTCGCCGGCAGTCGTAGACCGACACCTGAGGCGCCTCGAAGTGGGGATCGGCGAAGCAGCCCACCGCCACGCCCACGCCGCCCTCGACGCCTTCCTCGGTGTGGAAGACGGTGCTGCCGCAGCGCGGGCAGAAGCGGAAGCGGAAGCGCGCGCCCTGGTCGCCGGCGCGCACGTACTCCGTCGCGACGCCGCAGACCGACCACGGGCCGTCGAACGAGGCCAGCGTCGCGAAGGCGGTGCCCGTGCGGCGCTGGCATTCCAGGCAGTGGCACACGCCGACGCCGCGCAGCGCGCCGGCCAGCGTGATGCGCAGCTGACCGCACGCGCAGGCGGCGGTACGGGAGGCAGTCTCGGTCATGGCGGGCTCCGGCGCGGCGACGAGGCGCAGGATAGCCGACCGCCCCGGGCGCGGGACGAGCCGTCGCGGGCGGCGCCTCGGAGGACCTGTTCAGGGCAGGGCGCTGACCTGCCGCTCCTTCGGCCAGCTGACCACGTGCTCGACGCGGATGCGCTGCGTCTGCTGCGGCGCGAGCGAGAGCGTCCACGCGGCGACGCCGGCGCGGTGATCCCATTCGGTGGTGGCCGGCGGCGGGTCGAACCGGGTCTCGACGCGGATCGCCTCGTCGCGCGCGACCGGCGCGGCGTCGAGCACCTCCACCGTCACCGGCGTGCCGTGCTGGTTGGCGATCGCGTAGACCGTCGCGACACGCTTCTGGCCGCGGCCGCCGAAGATGCCGGCGCTGCCGGTGACGTCGCCGGGCGTCTCGGCGTCGATGCGCACGCGGTCGTCCTGGCCCAGCGCGACCTCGAGCTTCTGGCCGCGTGCGGGCTGCCAGTCGACGCGGCCCACCAGCGTGCCGTCGCGATAGGCCTGCAGCGGGCCCGCGGGCCATGCGCCGGCGGGGCGCTCCGCGCGCGCGAGCAGGTAGACGG
>DASVLN010000996.1:0-10001 GCA_036384855.1 Burkholderiaceae bacterium
TGCGCTGCGCGCGCAGCAGGTCCAGCGCCATGATGTTGCCGGCGCCCTCCCAGATCGAGTTCAGCGGCATCTCGCGGTAGATGCGCGCCATCACGCCCTCGCACTCGCCTTCCACGTAGCCATTGCCGCCGAGGCACTCCATCGCCTCCTGCGCGAAATGGCTGCCGCGCTTGCAGACCCAGAACTTCGCCGCAGGCGTGAGCAGGCGGCGCATCAGCGACTCGTGCTCGCGCGCGGCCGCCGGTGCCGCGGCGTCCTCGCTCGCGTCGACCGCGCGCGCGACGCGCAACGCGAGCGCCGTGGCGGCCTCGCTCTCGAGCGCCAGGTCGGCCAGCACGTTGCGCATCAGCGCATGTTCATCAAGGCGCCTGCTGAAGGCGTGGCGATTGGCCGCGTGGTGCAGCGCGATCGACAGCGCGCCGCGCATCAGCCCCGCCGTGCCGAGGGCGCAGTCCAGGCGCGTGAGCGCGCCCATCGCGAGGATCTGCGGCAGCCCGCGGCCCTCGTCGCCCACGCGCCAGGCGAAGGCGTCGACGAACTCGACCTCCGAGCTCGCGTTGGCCTTGTTGCCGAGCTTGTCCTTCAGGCGCTGGATGCGCACCGCGTTCAAGGCCCCGTTTGGCGAGCCGTCGGGCAGCCGCCGCGGCAGGAAGAAGCAGGTCGGGCCAGCGGGAGCCTGGGCGACGACCAGGAAGGCATCGCTCATCGGCGCCGACATGAACCACTTGTGGCCAACGAGCCGCCAGCGCTCGCCCCAGGCGTCGTCGCCGTCGCGCACCGCGCGCGTCGTGTTGGCGCGCACGTCGGAGCCACCCTGCTTCTCCGTCATGCCCATGCCCATCGTCACGGCGGTCTTGGCGGTGGGGTCGATGAAGCGCTCGTCGTACTCCGGGCTCGCGAGCAGTCCGCCGAACGCCTGCTGCAGCGCCGAGTTCGCGCGCAGCGCCGGCGTCACCGCGTACGTCATCGAGACCGGGCACAGCACCGAGGGCTCGAGCTCGGTGAACAGCATGAAGCCGGCCGCGCGCTCGACGTGGCTCGGCCCGCCGGCCGCCCACGGCGCGCCGTGCAGGCGGTGGCGCAGCGCGGCGCCGAGCAGCACGTGGTAGCTCGGGTGGAACTCGACCTCGTCGATGCGCCGGCCCGTACGGTCATGGGTATGCAGCGACGGCCCGTGCAGGTTGGCGAGCCGCGCGTGCGCCTGCATGCGCGCGCTGCCGGCCTCGGCGCCCAGTGCCGCGAGCGCCGTCGTGTCCACGCCCGGCCGGTTGAACGCGACCGCGTCGCGCAGCGCGGCGTTGCGCTCGAAGAGGTTGACGTCCTGCCAGGGCGGCACCTGGTTGAAGACCTCATGGGTCGCACCATGGCTGCTTGCGTCGTCGAAGTTCATGCGATGCCTCCGTCCTGTCGGGCCGCGACGCGGGCCGCTTTCGGGCGGCCCGGCGCGGGTCATGATCGCCCCGCCCGCTCCATGTCCACGTGGGGGATGTCGTCCTCGAGGTACGCCTCGCCCACCGTCACGTAGCCGTGCCGTCCGTAGAAGGCCTGCAGGTGGGCCTGCGCGCCGATGCGGTTGGCGGCGCCGGGCCAGGTCGCGTCGCAGCGGCGCAGGGCCTCGGCGATCAGCTCGTGGCCCAGACCGGTCCCGCGCTGCGACGCGTCCACCACCACGCGCCCGACCGAGGGCACCTCGTACTTGCGCCCCGGATCGACCACGCGCACGTAGGCGAGCAGCCGGCCGTCCTCGCCGCGGCCCAGCAGGTGCCAGGCGTGGCGGTCGAGCCCGTCGACGTCCAGGTACGCGCAGCGCTGCTCGACGACGAAGATCGCCGCGCGCAGGGCCAGCGCGTCGTACACGTCGTCGGCCGACAGGCCCTCGAACCGCGTCCAGTTCCAGGAGATCGACATCACGCGAGCTTCACGAGTTGCTTGCCCTGGTTGCGGCCCTTGAGCAGGCCGAAGAAGGCCTCGGGCGCGTTCTCCAGGCCGTGCGCGATCGACTCGCGGTACTTCAGCCTGCCCGTCGCGACCAGCGTGCCGAGCTCCTTGAGCGCCTCGGGCCACACCTCCATGTGCTCGCTGACGATGAAGCCCTCGATCCGCATGCGGTTGGTGAGGATCAGCTGCGGCAGCGTCATCGGGATCGGCTCGCCGTTGTAGCCGGCGATCATCCCGCACATCGCGACGCGCGCGAACGCGTTGGCGCGCAGCATCACCGCGTCCAGCAGCAGGCCGCCGACGTTCTCGAAGTAGCCGTCGATGCCTTGCGGGCACGCGGCCTTGAGCGCGCCGCTCATCGCCTTGAGGTCGGTGTGCTGGCGGTAGTCGATGCATGCGTCGAAGCCGAGATCCTCGACGACGTGGCGGCATTTCTCGGCACCGCCGGCGATGCCCACCACGCGGCAGCCGCGCGCCTTGGCGAGCTGGCCCACCGCGCCCCCGACCGCGCCCGCCGCGGAGCTCACGACCACCGTCTCGCCCGCCTTGGGCGCGATGATCTTCACGAGGCCGTACCAGCCGGTCACGCCGGGCATGCCGACGGCGCCGAGGTAGGCCGAGAGCGGCACGTGCGTGGTGTCGACCTTCTGCAGGACCCCGCGCTGGCCGGCGTCCACGACCGCGTACTCCTGCCAGCCGCCCATGCCCACGACCTTGTCGCCGACCTGGAAGTGCGGGTTGCGCGACTCGACCACCTCGCCCGCAGTGCCGCCGATCATCACCTGGTCGAGCGGCTGCGGCGCGGCGTAGCTCTTGGCGTCGTTCATGCGGCCGCGCATGTAGGGATCGAGGCTCAGCCACTCGTGGCGCACCAGCACCTGGCCGTCGGCCAGGGGGCCCAGGGGCTGTTCGACGAGCCGGAAGTTGCTCGCGGCGGGCTCGCCCTCGGGGCGCGAGGCGAGCTGGATCTGGCGGTTGACGATGGTCATGCGGGTCTCCTGGGAACGTGTACGGGGTATCGGTACGGCTGGAAGACGGGATTGTCAGGGCCGGCGCAGGGTGCGCAGGTACTTGAAGGTGCCGGTGGCGTGGGCGCACAGCGCGCCGGTCTCGTCGCGCACGCTGCCCTCGCAGAACGCGGTGCTCGCGCCGCCGTGCAGCAGCGTGCCGAACGCGACGAGCCGGCCGTGCGCCGGCCGCATGAAGCTCGTCTTCATCTCCACGGTGACGATGCCCGGCGAGCCGTGCTCCGACGGATCGCGCACGCTGCGCGCCGCGTGCGCCATCGCGACGTCGAGCAGCGTCATCAGCACGCCGCCGTGCGCGACCTGCCACGAGTTGAGCATGTCGGGACGCAGGTCGAGGCTCACCTCGGCATGGCCGCCGTCGAAGCGCCACAGCCGCATCCCGAGCGCCTCGACGAAGGGGATGTCGACGGCGAACGGAATCGGCTGGCGATCGTCGTCCGTCATGTCAGCCGCCATGCACGGCGCTGACGCCGCCGTCGACCGCGATCACCTGGCCGGTGATGTGCTTGCCCGCGTCGCTGGCCAGCAGCAGCGCGGCGCCCTTCAGGTCCTCGTCGTCGCCGATGCGTCGCAGCGGCGCATGCGCGGCCATCGCGTCCTCGCCGACGGCCTGCAGCAGGCCCGCGGTCATGCGGCTCGGGAAGAAGCCCGGCGCCAGCGCGTTGACCTGGATGCCGTAGGCGCCCCATTCGCCGGCGAGGGCGCGCGTGAAGTTGATGACCGCCGCCTTGCTCGTGTTGTAGGCGACGGTCTTCATCGCCCCGGCGGCGTTGCCCGACAGGCCCGCGATCGACGCGACGTTGATCACGCGGCCGCGCCGGCGCGGGATCATGCTCGCGCGGCCGACCGCCTGCGTGAGCAGGAAGATCGCGCGCACGTTGAGGTTCATCACCTTGTCCCAGGCCTCGAGCGGATGCTCCTCCGCGGGCGCGCCCCAGGTCGCGCCGGCGTTGTTCACCAGCACGTCGACCTCGCCCAGGCGCTCGCGCGCGGCGGCGGCCAGGCGCTCGACCTCGGCGGGCTGGCTCGCGTCGGCAGCGATCCAGTCGGCCTCGGCGCCGCGCTCGCACAGCGCTGCGACGGCGGTCTCGAGCTCGGGCGCCTTGCGCGCGGACAGCAGCACGCGCGCGCCGGCCTCGCCGAGCGCCTCGGCGATCTGCAGGCCCAGCCCGCGCGAGCCGCCTGTGACGAGGGCCGTGCGGCCCGAGAGGTCGAACAGCTGCTGCACGCGGCGGCGCTCGTCGCGCGGAACGGCGGGGATGGCGGAGGAAGTCATCGCGATACGGGGTCCGGGCATGAGGTCAGAACGCATCCTCGGGCATGTCCAGGCAGGTGCGGTCGCGCGTCTCGACGACGCGCAGCCAGGCATCGACCTTCGGCAGCTCGAAGTGCATGAAGTAGTCGAGCGCCGCCAGGCGCCCACGCGAGGCGGCGTCGCCGGCGCCGCGATCGACGACCGCCGCGGCGACGTCCAGCCACAGCCAGGCCAGCACGACGTGGCCGAAGGCCTGCAGGTAGGGCGTGGCGTTGGCGAGCGCCTCCTCGGGCGCCGAGGTCGCCCAGGCGGCGCGCGTCGCGGCGCCGAGCTTCTGCAGCGCGCGCGCGAGCGCGTTGGCGTGCATGGCCAGGCGCTCGTGATGCAACGCGCGCGCGACGGTCGCGTCGATGCGGTGCGCGAGCAGCTTCAGCCCCGCGCCGCCCTGCATCACGGCCTTGCGCCCGAGCAGGTCCAGCGCCTGTATGCCGTGCGTGCCCTCGTGGATCATGTTCAGGCGGTTGTCGCGCCAGTGCTGCTCGACGGGGAAGTCGCGCGTGTAGCCGTAGCCGCCCAGCACCTGGATCGCGAGGCTGTTGGCCTCCAGCGCCCACTCGCTCGGCCAGCTCTTGGCGATGGGGGTGAGCATCTCCAGCAGCAGTGCCGCTTGCGCCGCGGCCTGCGCGTCGCCCGTGTGCTCCTCGTCGACCAGCCGCGCGCAGTACAGCGCGAGCGCCATGCCGCCTTCGACGATCGCCTTCTGCGCGAGCAGCATGCGCCTGACGTCCGCGTGCTCGATCAGGCGCACGGGCGGCGCCGCGGCGTCCTTGCCGCCGGCGCCGACGCAGCGGCCCTGCGTGCGCTCGCGCGCATACGCGAGGCTCGCGTCGTAGCCCGCCGCCCCGAGCATGGTCGCGCCCAGGCCGACGCCGATGCGCGCCTCGTTCATCATGTGGAACATGCAGCGCAGGCCGTCGCCGGGTGCCCCCACCCGGTATCCGATCGCGCCGCCCTGCTCGCCGAAGTTCAGCAGCGCATTCGTCGTGCCGCGGTAGCCGAGCTTGTGGTTCAGGCCGGCGAGGCGCACGTCGTTGCGCTCGCCCGTCAGGCGGCCGTCCGCATCGACGAGCCACTTCGGCACGATGAACAGCGAGATGCCCCGGGTGCCGGGCACCGGCTTGCCGTCCGCTCCCGGGATCTTGGCGAGCACCAGGTGCACGATGTTGGCCGTGATCTCGTGCTCGCCCGCCGAGATCCACATCTTGTTGCCGGCCAGGCGGTAACGCGGGCCGAGCGGATCGGCGTCGAAGCCGGCGCCGTCGGGCACGGCGCGCGTGGCGATGTCGCCGAGCGACGAGCCCGCCTGCGGCTCGCTCAGGCACATCGTGCCGAACCATTCGCCCGCGAACTCGCGCGCCGCGAACACCTCGCGCTGGCGCGGCGTCCCGTGGGCCATCAGCAGGCGAGCGTTCCCGGTGGTCAGCATCGCGTAGGCACCCAGCGCGATGCAGGCCTGCGAGAAGAACGCGTTGCCCGCCTTCTCGACGACGCAGGGCAGCTGCATGCCGCCGACCTCCGCGTCCTGCGAGGCCGCGAGCATCCCGCTGGCCGCGTACGCCCGCAGAGCGTCGTGCGTGGCCCGCGGGAGCGTCACGCGCTCGCCGTCGAACGCGGGCTCCTCGGTGTCGACGAGCCGGTTGAACGGCGCGAACTTCTCGCGCGCCAGCCGCTCGCACAGGTCGAGCGCGGCGTCGAAGGTCGCGCGCGAATGCTCCGCGAAGCGCGGACGCGCGCACAGCGCGTCGACGCGCAGCCAGTCGTGGAGCAGGAAGTCGAGCGTCTCGCGAGTCGTCACGGGTTCTCCCATCATCTCCGGCGCTGCCGCTCGGGCGTGTCAGGACAGACACGGGCAAGCGGCGGATCCGGCTTCGCCGGGCCGCTCGCGCACGCCCCTCCGGGGGGCAGGGATCGCTAGCGACCGTGGGGGCTCACAGCACTTCGAACACGCCGGCCGCGCCCATGCCGCCGCCGATGCACATCGTCACGCAGACCTTCTTCGCGCCGCGGCGCCGGCCTTCGACCAGCGCGTGGCCGGTCAGGCGCTGGCCGCTGACGCCGTAGGGATGGCCGACCGCGATCGCGCCGCCGTTGACGTTCAGGCGATCCATCGGGATGCCCAGCGTGTCGGCGCAGTACAGCACCTGCACGGCGAAGGCCTCGTTGAGTTCCCAGAGGTCGATGTCGCCCACCGTCAGCCCCAGGCGCTTGAGCACCTTGGGCACCGCGTACACGGGCCCGATGCCCATCTCGTCGGGCTCGCAGCCGGCGACCGCGAAGCCGAGGAAGCGGCCCAGCGGCTTCAGGCCCTTGCGCTCGGCGTACTGGCTCGAGACGACCACGCAGGCGCCGCCGCCGTCGCTGAACTGGCTCGCGTTGCCCGCGGTGATCACGCCGCCGGGGACGGCGGTGCGGATGTCCTTGATGCCCTCGTAGGTCGTGCCCTCGCGCAGGCCCTCGTCGACCGCGACCGTGACCTGCCTGGTGCGGATGCCGTTCTTCGGATCGGCGACGCCGGCGGTCACCGTGATCGGCGCGATCTCCTCGGCGAACCTGCCCGCGGCCTGCGCGGCACACGCCTTCTGCTGGCTCTCGGCGCCGTAGCGGTCCTGGCGTTCCTTGGAGATCTTGTAGCGCTTGGCGACGTTCTCCGCGGTCTCCAGCATCGACCAGTAGATCTCCGGCTTGTTCTTCGCGAGCCACATGTCGCGCAGCATGTGCTGGTTCATCTCCTGCTGCACGCACGAGATGCTCTCCACGCCGCCGGCCACGTAGACGTCGCCCTCGCCCGCGATCACGCGCTGCGCGGCCATCGCGATCGTCTGCAGGCCGCTGGAGCAGAAGCGGTTGACCGTCACGCCCGCCACCGAGACCGGCAGCCCGGCACGCAGCGCGACCTGGCGCGCGATGTTGGCGCCGGTCGCGCCCTCGGGATTGGCGCAGCCCATCAGCACGTCCTCGACCTCCGCGCCGTCGATGCCGGCGCGCTCGATCGCGGCGCGCACGGCATGGCCGCCGAGCTCCGCGCCGTGGGTCATGTTGAAGGCGCCCTTCCAGCTCTTGGCGAGCGGCGTGCGGGCGGTCGAGACGATGACGGCTTCGGTCATGGGAAGGCTCCTGCGTCGAGAGTGGGATCGCGTCGGTCGGGTCGGATCGGCGATGGTGTCGGTGATGCGTCAGCCCTGCACGGCCGGCGCGGGATAGCTGGAGGGGGTCGAGGCGGCGGGCGCGGCCGGCGCGGCGTCCTGCGACGGCATGGCGGACGGCGGCTCGGCGACGCTCGTCCGGCGCGCGCGCCAGAAGCCCGCGCCGACGACCAGCGCCATGCCGAACGCGACGCCCGCCGTGACGAGCATCGCGCGCTTGAGGAGACCGGCCACCATGGGACGCGCCTCGCCGCCCGCCGCCTGGCGTCAGCTGAAGGACTTGCCGTCGGCCACCAGGCGCGCCAGCAGCGGCGCCGGTTGCCAGAACGACGCGTCGTCCTGCGGATTCTTCGCGAAGCGCTTCATCGCCTGCGCGACGTTCCACAGGCCCACGGTGTCCGCGTAGTTCATCGGGCCGCCGCGCCAGAGCGGGAAGCCATACCCGGTGAGGTAGACCATGTCGATGTCGGAAGCGCGCAGGGCGATGCCCTCCTCCAGGATGCGCGCGCCCTCGTTGACCAGCGCGTACACCAGGCGGTGCACGATCTCGTCGTCGGAGATCCTGCGCGGCGCCACGCCCAGCGACGCGCGATGCCGCTCGATCATTTCACCCACGACGGGCGACGGGATCGCGTCGCGCTTGCCCGGCTGGTAGTCGTACCAGCCCGCGCCGGTCTTCTGGCCGAAGCGGCCCATCTCGCACAGCAGGTCGGCGGTCTTCGAGTAGCGCAGGCCGGGCTTCTCCTGGTAGCGCCGCTTGCGGATGTACCAGCCGACGTCGTTGCCGGCGAGGTCGCCCATGCGGAACGGGCCCATCGCGAAGCCGAACTTCTCGATCGCGCGGTCGACCTGCTGGGGCGTGCAGCCCTCCTCGAGCAGGAAGCCGGCCTGGCGGCTGTACTGCTCGATCATGCGGTTGCCGATGAAGCCGTCGCAAACGCCCGAGACCACGCAGGTCTTGCGGATCTTCTTGCCCAGCTTCATGACCGTGGCGAGCACGTCCGGCGCGGTCTTCGCGCCGCGGATGACCTCCAGCAGCTTCATCACGTTGGCCGGGCTGAAGAAGTGCATGCCGATCACGTCCTGCGGGCGCTTCGTGAACCCGGCGATGCGGTCCAGGTCCAGCGTCGAGGTGTTGCTCGCGAGGATCGCGCCCGGCTTCATCACCGCGTCGAGCTGCTCGAACACCGACTTCTTGACCTCGATGTCCTCGAACACCGCCTCGATCACGAGGTCCGCGTCGGCGAGCTCGGCGTACGACAGCGTGGTGGACAGCAGCGCCATGCGCCCGGCGTACTTGTCCTCGGCCAGCTTGCCCTTCCTGACCTGCGCCTCGTAGTTCCTGCGGATGGTCGCGACGCCCTTGTCCAGCGCCTCCTGCTTCGTCTCGAGGATGACGACCGGCGTGCCCGCGTTGAGGAAGTTCATCGCGATGCCGCCGCCCATCGTGCCGGCTCCGACGATCGCGACCTTGGCAATCTCGCGCACGGGCGTCGACTCGGGCACGTCGGGGATCTTGGAGGCGGCGCGCTCGGCGAAGAACGCGTGGCGCAGCGCCTTGCTCTCGGGCGTGAGCATCAGGTTGGCGAAGGCCTCGCGCTCGTACTTCAGCCCGTCCTCGAAGGACTTCGCCTTCGTCGCCTGCTCGACCGCGTCGACGCAGCGCGCCGGCGCGGGAAAGTTCTTCGCGGCCGCCTTGACCGTGTTGCGCGCGAAGCCGAAGTAGGCGTCGCCGTCCGGGTGGCGGCACGGCAGGTCGCGCACGCGCGGCAGGGGGCGGGCGTCGGCGACCTCGTGGGCGAACGCGATCGCGCCCGGCAGCAGGTCGCCCTCGATCACCCCGTCGAACAACTTCTGGCCGGGGATCGTCGCGAGCAGTTCGCTCTTGACCGGCTCGCCGCTGACGATCATGTTGAGCGCCGGCTCGACGCCGATGGCGCGCGGCAGGCGCTGCGTGCCGCCCGCGCCGGGCAGGATGCCGAGCTTGACCTCCGGCAGCGCGATGCTCGCGCCCGGCGCCGCGACGCGGTAGTGGCAGCCCAGCGAGAGCTCCAGCCCGCCGCCCATGCACACCGTGTGGATCGCGGCGACCACGGGCTTGGCGGCCCCTTCGACGCGCGCGATCAGGCTCAGCAGGTTGGGCTCGGCCAGCGCCTTGGGGCTGCCGAACTCGCGGATGTCGGCCCCGCCCGAGAACGCCTTGCCGGCGCCGGTGATGACGATGGCCTTCACCGCGGCGTCGTCCTCGGCGCGCTCGATGCCCTCGGCGACCGCGCGCCGCGTCTCCAGGCCGAGGCCGTTGACCGGCGGGTTGTCGAGCGTGATGACGGCGACCGCGCCGTGGACTTCGTACTTCGCACTCATGGGGTGTCTCCGTGCTGACCGGCGGCGGGCGCCAGAAAATAGAACGATCGTTCGATTCTAGGATCGTTTTTCGGCGGGCGCGTGTCCCGGCCGCGACAAGGCCGGGACAACCCGGGGTCGCCCCGGCGCGGCCGCGAACGCCAGCCAGCATACGACGAGACGACCGGCGGCGCGCCGGCCGCCGCCGCGTCGGCCGCAGGGGCAGTCTCCGGG
>DASVLN010000997.1:0-2832 GCA_036384855.1 Burkholderiaceae bacterium
GGCGGCGTTCTCGCGCAGCACCTCGACGGTGGCGCGGCCGACGGTGCCGAAGCCCAGCATGCCGATGTTCATGTGCGGTGTTCCCTTGCAGTGGTTGGCGTCAGGCGGCGATTGTCTCCGACGCGGCGCCGTCGTCATCCCTCGGCGCGCCACTGCGCGTACGGCCGCGCCGCGAGCGCCGAGTTGAAGTAGCGCGCATCGTGGGTGACCTCGGCGCCCAGCCAGGCGGGGCGCTCGAAGGGCGCGTCCTCGGCGGGCAGCTCGATCTCGGCGACCACCAGGCCGGCGTTGGCGTCGAGGAACTCGTCGACCTCCCAGCGCGCGCCGGCGTGCTCGACGACGCGCCGCAGCTTGCGCACGGGTGGCCCGTCGCACAGCGCGAGCAGCGCCTGGGCGTCGGCGGGCGGGATCGCGTACTCGAACTCGGCGCGCGTCGCCCCGCGGGTGGGCCCCTTGACGGTCAGCCACGCCGCGTCGCCGGCGATGCGCACGCGCACCGTGCGCGCCGGGTCGCGGTTGAGGTAGCCCTGCGCATAGGCGACCGCGGGCGCGGCGCGCCAGGCGTCGCCCGTGACGAGGAACTTGCGTTCGATTTCGAGGCCCATGGCGGGCTCCTGGCGAGTGGGGATGCGGGATTGTCGGCGAGCGCGCGGCGTCGGCGCGGCCGAGCGGTTAGAGTCGGGCGCTTCACGTGGAGGCAAGGTCGACTCTCATGCGGACTCCGATCCGATGGCGCAAGGATCACGCCGGCGGCGCGCTGCTCGTCGCGGCCGGCATCGCGGTGGTGGCGACGAGCCTGGGCTACGGCGTCGGCTCGCTGCGGCAGATGGGCTCCGGCTATTTCCCGCTCGCGCTCGGCGTGGTGATGGCGCTGATGGGCGCGGTGCTGCTGGCGACGACGCCCTGGCGCGACACCCCGCAGCCGCCGCCCGGCGACGCGCTGGCCGGCGGCGAGCACGCCCACCTCGCCGGCCCCGTGTGGCAGCCGCGCGGCTGGCTGTGCATCGTCGGCGCGCTCGGCGCGTTCGTCGTGCTGGGCGACCACGGCGGGCTCGTGCCGGCGTCGTTCGCGTCGGTGTTCATCGCGGCGCTGGGCGACCGCCGGAACGGCCCGCGCGACGCGGCACTGCTGGCCGCGGGCATGACGGTCTTCGGCGTGATCGTCTTCCACTACGGCCTGCACCTGCTGCTGCCGCTGTTCCAGTGGGCTTGAGCGCATGCACGACGCCCTCCAGCAACTGGTCTTCGGCTTCGGCATCGCGCTGCAGCCCCAGAACCTCATGTGGTCGGCCTTCGGGGTGCTGGTGGGCAACCTCGTGGGCGTGCTGCCCGGCATGGGGCCGATGTCCACCATCTCGATGCTGCTGCCGCTCACCTACGTGATGGGCCCGGTGCCGGCGATCCTGATGCTGGCGGGCATCTTCTACGGCTCGCAGTACGGCGGCGCGATCGGCGCGATCCTGCTGAACCTGCCGAGCCACCCGCCGCACGCGGTGACCTGCCTCGACGGCTACCCGCTCACGCGCCAGGGCAAGGGCGGCACGGCGCTCGGCATCACGATGATGGCCTCGCTGTTCGCGGCGTCGGTGGGCATCGTCGTGATGATCTTCCTGTCGCAGCCCCTGGTCGAGCTGGCCGGGCGCTTCGGCCCCGCCGACGTCTGCGCCGTCATGCTCCTGGGCCTGCTGTCGTGCGCGACGATGGCGCGCGGCTCGCCGGTCAAGGGCGTGGCGATGACGGTGCTCGGCCTCCTGTGCGGCGTTGCCGGCACGGACGAGATCAGCGGCAACGCCCGCTTCACCTTCGGCCTGACCGAGCTGCGCGACGGCTTCGAGCTCGGCGGCCTGACGATGGGGCTGTTCGGCGTCGCCGACTTCCTCGTCAGCGTCAACCGCACCACCGTCAACCCGTCGCACGCGAAGGTGCGCATGCGCGACATGCGGCCGAGCCTCGCCGAGATCCGCCAGTCGTTCTGGCCGATGGTGCGCGGCACGGCGGTCGGCACGGCGTTCGGCGCGCTGCCCGGCACGGGCCCCACGATCACGACCTTCATCGCCTACGCGCTGGAGCGCCGCTGGTCGAAGACGCCCGAGCGCTTCGGGCGCGGCGCGCTGGAGGGCGTCGCGTCGCCCGAGGCGTCCAACCACTCGAAGACGCAGGTCGACTTCATCCCGACGCTGTCGCTGGGCATCCCGGGCGACGCCGTGATGGCGCTGATCCTCGGCGCCCTGATCCTCAAGGGCGTGCAGCCCGGGCCGCAGCTGATCGGCGACCACCCCGACATCTTCTGGGGCCTGGTGGCGAGCTTCTGGATCGGCAACGTGCTGCTCGTGATCCTGAACGTGCCGCTGATCGGCGTCTGGGTGCGCATGCTGCGCGTGCCGTACCGGCTGCTGTTCCCGTCGGCCCTGTTCTTCATCGCGGTGGGCGTCTACAGCGCGCGCAACAGCCTGTTCGACGTCGGGCTGGTCGCCGCGGTGGGCATCGTCGGCGCGCTGCTGCTCCTGCTCGACTTCCCGCTCGCGCCCGTCGTGCTCGGCTTCGTGCTCGGCCCGATGGTCGAGGCCAACTTCCGCCGCGCGATGCTGATCGCCCACGGCGACCTGGCCGTGTTCGTGCAGCGGCCGGTGGCGGCGATCTTCCTCGCGATGAGCATCGCCGTGGTGGCGGTGCAGGCGGTCGCGGCCTGGCGGCGCCCGCTTCCGGCGCGACAATGAGCCCCCCGCCCAGCCGTTCCGAAGGGGGCTCGCACCGCGGTCCGCCGGACGGCGGCGGTCTTGTGAGCGTCGCCATGATGTCCATGCCTCGTCCCCTCCGCCGCGCGATCGGCGC
>DASVLN010000998.1:0-8952 GCA_036384855.1 Burkholderiaceae bacterium
GCCTCGGCCTGCGGCGCGCGCGCCTGGGCGGCGATGCTCACGCGACGGCCCTCGATCGAGACCTTGACGTCCTCGCGCGCGACGCCCGGCACGTCGAGCATGACGACATACGCGGCATCGGACTCGGCGACGTCGAGCGCGGGGCGGCGCGCGGCGTCGGTGTCGGCCAGTCCGGCATGGCCGAGGAAGCGGTCGAAGGCCTCGTCGAACAGGCGGTCGAAGCCATGGGGGCGGACGGCGGCGCGGCGGGAAACGGGAACGAGGAACATGCGGTTTCTCCTTGGAGGAAGAGGGGGGTGCGCTCGGTGCCGCGATGTCGGTTCGACACGGCGGCGTCGGCGCATGACCCGGTACTTGGTCGTCGCCCGATGCGTTTCAAGGGGCGCCCCGCGCGCCAAATTTTTCCGCTCGCGGGCTTGAATTCGGTGCTGTCCGCTCCAGCCGCCGGCCGGCGGCCGCGCCGGGATTTCGGGCTGCTCGTGGCAAGGCCCGCGGCATGTTTTCAGGTATACTTTCCGGCTTGCGTCGAATTCGGCTCCCGTTGCCGGGAACGAAGGCGGCGCATCCAGCACGCCCCGGGTCGGTTTCACCCGGGTGCGCAAGTCGTCAAAGGAAACCGAGCAGGCCCGCCGTACTCATGCCGAGGCGCCGGGTCGCGAAATCCGGGCCTGCCCGGGCAAGCGCTGCCGGTTTCCGATCTTCACCTGAAGGAAATCCCATGGCAGACATCAACAAGGCAGACATCGTCGCGGCGCACGCCCGCGGTACCGGCGACACGGGCTCCCCCGAAGTCCAGGTCGCGCTGCTGACCGCCCGCATCAACGCGCTGACCCCGCACTTCAAGGAACACGCGAAGGACCACCACGGCCGCCGCGGCCTGCTGAAGATGGTCAACACGCGCAAGAGCCTGCTAGCCTACCTGAAGCGCACCGACGCCGACCGCTACACCGCGCTGATCGCCAAGCTCGGTTTGCGCAAGTAAGCCATCCATGACGCGAGAGAGCCTGTCTGGAACCTCCAGCACAGGCTCTTTGCGTTTGGAGTCCGGTTCGCACGCAATGGCGCCGATGTGTCATTCCACCGGGATTCGCGCGGCGCGCCGCGTGGCCGAGTCCCGCTGGAATGGCATCACGCCACTCGTCGAACAGGCCGCTCCCGTCTCCACGCCACGACACGGCGTCCAATAAACATCGGAGAAAAACGACATGAGCATGTTCAACAAGGTCACCAAGACGTTCCAGTGGGGCAACCACACCGTCCGTCTCGAGACGGGCGAGATCGCGCGCCAGTCCACCGGCGCCGTCGTCGTCGACATCGAAGGCACCGTCGTGCTGGCCACCGTCGTGGCCAAGCGCGAGGCCAAGCCGGGCCAGGACTTCTTCCCGCTGACGGTCGACTACATCGAGAAGACCTACGCCGCCGGCAAGATCCCGGGCAGCTTCTTCAAGCGCGAAGGCCGCCCGAGCGAGCACGAGACGCTCACCTCGCGCCTGATCGACCGCCCGATCCGCCCGCTGTTCCCCGAGGGCTTCTTCAACGAGGTGCAGGTCGTCATCCACGTGATGTCCCTGAACCCGGAAGTCGATGCCGACATCGCCGCGATGATCGGCTCCAGCGCCGCGCTGGCGATCTCCGGCATCCCGTTCGCCGGCCCGATCGGCGCCGCGCGCGTGGGCTACATCAACGGCCAGTACGTGCTGAATCCGGGCAAGACCGAGCGCACGAACTCGCAGATGGATCTCGTCGTCGCCGGCACGGAATCGGCGGTGCTGATGGTCGAGTCGGAAGCCGACCAGCTGCCCGAGGACGTGATGCTGGGCGCCGTGGTCTTCGGCCACGACCAGGGCAAGATCGCCATCAACGCGATCCACGAGCTCGTGCGCGACGCCGGCAAGCCGGTGTGGACGGAATCGGGCGAGTGGACGCCGCCGGCCAAGGACGAGCCGCTGATCGCCAAGGTCGAGGCGCTCGCCAAGGCCAAGCTCGAGGCCGCCTACCAGATCCGCAGCAAGCAGTCGCGCACCCAGGCCTGCCGCGCCGCCTACGCCGAGACCAAGGAAGCGCTGAAGGCCGAGGGCGTCGAGTTCGACGGCGTCAAGGTCGACGCGCTGCTGTTCGACATCGAGGCGAAGATCGTCCGCGGCCAGATCCTGGCGGGCGAGCCGCGCATCGACGGCCGCGACACCCGCACCGTGCGCGCGATCGAGATCCGCGCCGGCGTGCTGCCGCGCGCCCACGGCTCGGCCGTGTTCACGCGCGGCGAGACCCAGGCCGTCGTCGCCACGACGCTGGGCACCGAGCGCGACGCGCAGACGATCGACGCGCTGGCCGGCGAATACTCGGAGCGCTTCATGCTCCACTACAACATGCCCCCGTTCGCGACCGGCGAGACCGGCCGCGTCGGCAGCCCGAAGCGGCGCGAGATCGGCCACGGCCGCCTCGCCAAGCGCGCGCTGGTCGCGGTGATGCCGTCCAAGGAGGACTTCCCGTACTCCGTGCGCGTCGTCTCCGAGATCACCGAGTCGAACGGCTCGTCGTCGATGGCTTCGGTCTGCGGCGGCTGCCTGTCGCTGATGGATGCCGGCGTGCCGCTGAAGGCGCACGTCGCGGGCATCGCCATGGGCCTGATCAAGGAAGGCAACCGCTTCGCGGTGCTGACCGACATCCTGGGCGACGAGGACCACCTCGGCGACATGGACTTCAAGGTGGCCGGCACGACGCAGGGCATCACCGCGCTGCAGATGGACATCAAGATCCAGGGCATCACCAAGGAGATCATGCAGGTCGCCCTGGCGCAGGCCAAGGAAGCGCGCCTGCACATCCTCGGCAAGATGGTCGAGGCCGTCGGCGGCGCCAGCACCGAGGTCTCGCAGTTCGCGCCGCGCCTGTACGTGATGAAGATCAACCCCGAGAAGATCCGCGACGTGATCGGCAAGGGCGGTGCGACGATCCGCGCGCTGACGGAAGAGACGGGCACGCAGATCGACATCGCCGAGGACGGCACGATCACCATCGCCTCGACCGACGCGGACCGCGCGGCGCAGGCCAAGAAGCGCATCGAGGAGATCACCGCAGAGGTCGAGGTCGGCAAGGTCTACGAAGGCCCGGTCACCAAGATCCTGGACTTCGGCGCCCTGGTCAACCTGCTGCCCGGCAAGGATGGCCTGCTGCACATCAGCCAGATCGCCCACCAGCGCGTCGAGAAGGTCACGGACTTCCTCAAGGAAGGCCAGATCGTCAAGGTCAAGGTGCTCGAGACCGACGACAAGGGCCGCGTCAAGCTGTCCATGAAGGCCTTGCTCGACCGCGACCAGGACGCGGGCCAGCAGCCGCAGTGAGCGGCGTCGTCGCAGCTCGTCGACTCCCGTGACCGCGCTCCCCGCGACCACCATGCGCGCCATCGAGATCGCCGGCTTCGGCGGTCCCGAGGTGCTGCGCGAAGCCGTGCGGCCGCGACCCGTGGCGGGCGCCGGCGAGGCGCTGGTGCGCGTGAGCGTCTCGGGCGTCAACCGGCCCGACGTGCTGCAACGCAAGGGTCACTACGCGCCGCCGGCCGGCGCCTCCGACCTGCCGGGCCTCGAGCTCGCAGGGACGATCGAGGGCGGCGACGAGGCGGCGCTCGCGGCTGCCGGCTTCCAGGTCGGCGACCGCGTCTGCGCGCTCGTCGCCGGCGGCGGCTACGCGGAGTTCTGCGTCGTCCCCGTCCCGCAGTTGCTGCCGGTGCCCGCCGGCTTCAGCGACGTCGAGGCTGCGGCGCTGCCGGAGACCTTTTTCACCGTCTGGTCCAACGTGTTCGACCGCGGTCGCCTGGCCGCCGGCGAGTGGCTGCTGGTGCAGGGCGGCGCGAGCGGCATCGGCACCACCGCGATCCAGCTGGCCAAGGCCTTCGGCGCCAAGGTGATCGCGACCGCGGGCTCGGCCTCCAAGTGCGCCCGGGTGCTCGAGCTCGGTGCCGACCATGCCATCGACTACAAGGCCGAGGATTTCGGCGTCCGCGCGCTGGAATTCACCGGCGGCCGCGGGGTCGACGTCGTCCTCGACATGGTCGCGGGCGACTACGTGGCGCGCGAGCTCGCCTGCCTGGCCGAGGACGGTCGCGTCGTGATCATCGCGGTGCAGGGCGGCACCAAGGCGCAGATCGATGCCGGGCTCGTGCTGCGCAAGCGGCTCGTCGTGACCGGCTCGACGCTGCGCCCCCGTCCGGTCGCGTTCAAGGGCGCGATCGCTGCGGCGCTGCGGGAGAAGGTGTGGCCGCTGCTCGAGGCACGGCGAGTGCAGCCGGTGATCCAGCAGGTGTTCCCGGCCGCCGAGGCGGCGCGCGCGCACGCCGCGATGGAGCAGGGCGACCACGTGGGCAAGCTGCTGCTCGCATGGCGCTGATCCCCGCAACGACAACGACAAATCCACCACCATGCGCAAGAAACTCGTCGCCGGCAACTGGAAGATGCACGGCTCGCATCCGCAGAACGCGGAGCTGCTGGCCGGCATCCTGGCGGCGCGCCCGTTCGGCTGCGACGTCGCGGTCTGCGTGCCGTTCCCGTACCTGTCGGAGGTCGCGGTGGCGCTCGCCGGCAGCGACATCCGCTGGGGCGCGCAGGACTGCTCGCCGCACGCACAGGGCGCCTACACCGGCGAGGTCTCGGCCGCGATGCTGGCCGAGTTCGGCTGCCGCTACGCGATCGTCGGCCACTCCGAGCGCCGCGCGATGCACGCCGAGTCCGACCAGCTCGTCGCCGACAAGGCCAAGGCCGTGCTCGGGCGCGGGCTCACGCCCATCGTCTGCGTCGGCGAGACGCTGGCGCAGCGCGAGCAGGGCGTCGCGGCCGAAGTGGTCAAGCGCCAGCTCTCGGCAGTGATCCACGCGCTCGGCCATTGCGTCGGCGAGATGGTCGTCGCCTACGAGCCGGTATGGGCCATCGGCACCGGCAAGACGGCGTCGCCCGAGCAGGCGCAGGAGATGCATGCGCTGATCCGCGCCCAGCTGCACGCGGCCACCGAGCGAGCCGACGCCATGACGCTGCTGTACGGCGGCAGCGTCAAGCCCGACAACGCCGCGACGCTGTTCGCGCAGCCCGACATCGACGGCGGCCTCATCGGCGGCGCCGCGCTGAAGGCGGCCGACTTCATCGCCATCTGCCGCGCCGCCGGCTGACAGCCCGGCAGGCACGCCGGCATTCGAAATCCCTGGAGCTCCAACCAACATGCAAATCTGGCTGAACCTTCTCTTCATCCTGCAGATCCTGGCCGCGGTCACGATGATCGGCCTCGTCCTGCTGCAGCACGGCAAGGGCGCCGACATGGGCGCGTCCTTCGGCAGCGGCGCCTCGGGCAGCCTGTTCGGCGCCACCGGCAGCGCGAACTTCCTCTCGCGCTCGACCGCCATCTGCGCGACGATCTTCTTCGCCGCCACCCTGGGGCTCGCCGGTATCGCGACCAACCGCGTCACGGTGCACGCGCCGACCACCTCGTCGGACAACGCGCTGACGCAGGCGCTGCCGGCCAGCGCGGCGGCGACGGTCGTCGTGCCCACCGCCTCGGCGCCGTCCGCGGGCGCCTCGGTTGCCGCGTCCGCGGCGACGACGGCGTCTGCGCCGGCCACGGGTTCCCAGGGTGTGCCGACGCGCTGATCGAACTTGCACAACAGTCGGCGCAAGGCAACTGCGAGATTAATTTTTCAGTAGGGAATCCGAGTTAAGGCTCATTCTTTCGCTATAGAATGTGAGGCTGTTCAGCAAGCGATCCTCAGGCAAGCCGAACGGTTCATCCAGGACGGTCACACGATCGTTCAGGCCGACGTGGTGAAATTGGTAGACACGCTATCTTGAGGGGGTAGTGGCGAAAGCTGTGCGAGTTCGAGTCTCGCCGTCGGCACCAGTTCTTTCTCGCTCTTTGAAATCCCGGACCGCCAGATGCTCCATCGTCGGAGCGACCGGTCCCGCGCCCTGCGTATTCGTCCGATGCCCGCCCGCGCCCACCGCGTGGCCCGCTCGGAAACTCACGGCGAAACGTGCGGGCGCACTCGCGATCAGCCTGTCGGTGATCAGTCGAGGCGCTCTTTTTTCTGCCCGCATCAGACGAACGACGACGCCCGCAACGACATCGACAAGCCATGGACCTGACCGCCTATCTCCCCGTCATCCTGTTCATCCTGGTCGGGGTGGGCGTCGGCGTCGCGCCGCAAGTGCTCGGCTTCGTCCTCGGCCCCAGCCGGCCGGATGCGCAGAAGAACTCCCCGTACGAGTGCGGGTTCGAGGCCTTCGAGGACGCGCGCATGAAGTTCGACGTGCGCTACTACCTCGTCGCCATCCTCTTCATCCTGTTCGACCTCGAGATCGCCTTCCTCTTCCCGTGGGCGGTCGCGCTGAAGGACATCGGCCAGACCGGCTTCTGGGCCATGATGATCTTCCTCGCGATCCTGGTCGTCGGCTTCATCTACGAATGGAAAAAGGGCGCGCTGGACTGGGAGTGATCCCGCAGCGGAGCGGCAGCTATGGCAAAAGGCAATGAAGGTCTCCTGAAGGAAGGGTTCGTCACCACCCAGGTCGACAAACTCGTCAACTGGTCCAAGACGGGCTCGCTGTGGCCGATGACGTTCGGCCTCGCCTGCTGCGCGGTGGAGATGATGCACGCTGGCGCCGCGCGCTACGACATCGACCGCTTCGGCATGCTGTTCCGTCCGAGCCCGCGCCAGAGCGACCTGATGATCGTCGCCGGCACGCTGTGCAACAAGATGGCGCCGGCGCTGCGCAAGGTCTACGACCAGATGGCCGAGCCGCGCTGGGTCCTGTCGATGGGCTCGTGCGCCAACGGCGGCGGCTACTACCACTACAGCTACTCCGTCGTGCGCGGCTGCGATCGCATCGTGCCGGTGGACGTCTACGTGCCCGGCTGCCCGCCGACCGCCGAGGCGCTGCTGTACGGGATCCTGCAGCTGCAGGCCAAGGTGCGGCGAGAGAACACCATCGCGCGCGCCTGACCCCCTCGGGTGCGCGAACGTCTGGCAGGAAGACAGCACAACAATGACCCAACGACTCGATGCCCTGCAAGCCGCCCTCGAGGCCGCGCTCGGCGCCCGCATCGCGCAGTTCAAGCGCGAGCGTGGCGAGATCTCGATCACCGTCAAGGCGGCGGACTCGCTCGCCGTCGCCACGCAGCTGCGCGACGACCCGACGCTCGGCTTCGAGCAGCTGATCGACGTCTGCGGCGTCGACTTCTCGTCGTACAAGGAGCAGCCGTGGGACGGCCCGCGCTACTGCGCCGTCACGCACCTGCTGTCCCACCGCCACAATTGGCGCCTGCGCCTGAAGGTCTTCGCGCCCGACGACGACCTGCCCGTCGTCCCGTCGCTGACCCCGATCTGGAACTCGGCCAACTGGTACGAGCGCGAGGCGTTCGACATGTACGGCATCCTCTTCGAGGGCCACGACGACCTGCGCCGCATCCTCACCGACTACGGCTTCATCGGCCACCCGATGCGCAAGGATTTCCCGGTCACGGGCGATGTCGAGATGCGCTACGACGCCGAGCAGCGCCGCGTGCTCTACCAGCCGGTCACGATCGAGCAGCGCGAGATCACGCCGCGCGTCGTCCGCGAAGACAACTACGGCGGCCTGCGCTGAACGGGCGCGCCCGCGCCCGCGCTCCCGCCCGCCTCGTTCCCTGCATCCGACCCTGCGCCGCTTCAGAAACGGACAGCAAGCCATGGCTGAAATCAAGAACTACACGCTCAACTTCGGGCCGCAGCACCCCGCGGCCCACGGCGTGCTCCGCCTCGTGCTGGAGCTCGACGGCGAAGTGATCCAGCGTGCCGACCCGCACATCGGCCTGCTGCACCGCGCGACCGAGAAGCTCGCCGAGACCAAGACCTTCATCCAGTCGCTGCCCTACATGGATCGCCTCGACTACGTGTCGATGATGTCCAACGAGCAGGCCTACTGCCTCGCGATCGAACGCCTGCTGGGCATCGACGTGCCGCTGCGCGCGCAGTACATCCGCGTGATGTTCGCGGAGATCACGCGCCTGCTGAACCACCTGATGTGGCTCGGCGCGCACGGCATCGACTGCGGCGCGATGAACGTGCTGATCTACTGCTTCCGCGAGCGCGAGGACCTGTTCGACATGTACGAGGCGGTCTCGGGCGCGCGCATGCATGCGGCCTACTTCCGTCCTGGCGGCGTCTATCGCGACCTCCCCGACGCGATGCCGCAGTACAAGGCCTCGCGCATCCACAACGCCAAGGCGATCGCTCGCATGAACGAGAACCGCCAGGGCACGCTGCTCGACTTCATCGAGGACTTCACGAAGCGCTTCCCCAAGCACGTCGACGAGTACGAGACGCTGCTGACCGACAACCGCATCTGGAAGCAGCGCACGGTCGGCATCGGCGTCGTCTCGCCCGAGCGCGCGCGCCAGCTGGGCTTCACCGGCCCGATGCTGCGCGGCTCCGGCATCGAGTGGGACCTGCGCAAGAAGCAGCCCTACGACGTCTACGACAAGATGGACTTCGACGTGCCCGTCGGCGTGAACGGCGATACCTACGACCGGTATCTCGTGCGCGTCGAGGAGATGCGCCAGGCCAACCGCATCATCGCCCAGTGCGTGAAGTGGCTGAAGGCCAACCCCGGTCCGGTGATCACGGCCAACCACAAGGTGGCCCCGCCGTCGCGCACCGAGATGAAGTCCAACATGGAAGAGCTGATCCACCACTTCAAGCTCTTCACCGAAGGCTTCCACGTGCCCGAGGGCGAGCAGTACGCGGCCGTCGAGCACCCCAAGGGCGAGTTCGGCATCTACCTGATCAGCGACGGCGCCAACAAGCCGTACCGGCTGAAGATCCGCGCGCCCGGCTTTGCCCACCTGGCCGCGATGGACGAGATGTCGCGCGGCCACATGCTGGCCGATGCGGTCGCCGTGATCGGCACCATGGACATCGTGTTTGGCGAGATCGATCGA
>DASVLN010000999.1:0-2423 GCA_036384855.1 Burkholderiaceae bacterium
CTGGCGACGTCGCGGCCGGCGTACTGCTGCGTGGCGCCGATCTCGCGCCGCGCGGTCTCGCCCAGCGGCGCGAGGCTGCGGTAGCGCCAGGCCGGCACGTTGGCGAGGAAGAGCACGCCGTGCGCATCCGCGAGCGCGACGGCCTCGTCGTCGGGCGGCGGCCAGGCGCGCTCGATCTCCTGCAGGTCGACCTTGATGACGACCACGCCGACGACCTGCCGCACGCCGTCGGCGTCCGCCGCGAACACCGGCTGGCCGAGGAAGTAGCCGGGCTCGCCGGTGGTCGCGCCGATGCCGTAGAAGCGGCCCGTCCGGCCCGCGAGCGCGGCGCTCATGTAGGGCCGGAAGCGGTAGTTGTTGCCGACGAAGCTCTGGCCCGTCTGCCAGTTGCTCGAGGCGATCGTCAGGCCCGAGGGCTCGACGACGTAGACCGCCGCGATGCGCGCCTGGCGCTGCACGTCGGCGAGGTAGGCGTCCAGCGCCTCGACCTGGGCGCGGTCGTCGGGGGACCGCAGCCCGCGCGCCACCAGCGGATGCAGCGAGACGACGAAGGGCAGCGTCTCGACCTTCTCCAACGCGGACTGCAGCGCCAGCGCGTCGGCGCCGGCCTGCACGGCGGCGTCCTCGCGCAGGCTCGCGCGCGCACGCTCGAAGGCGATCGCGCCGGCCAGCGCCGAGGCGGCGAGCGCGGCGGCGAGCCAGGCGAGGGCCAGGAGCAGGCGACGGGAGGGCGAGGGCATCGTGAAGCGGCGGAGCGCGAGCCCCGCCACTGTAGACCCGCCCGGCCGCGCGGCGGAGGCGATCCCGAGCATTACGTCGCGTCGCGTGCGGGATCGGTGCCGTCGCGCAGGAACCCGTGGCGGCGCGGGTCGGGCATGGACCACGACGCGAGGAGCGCGACCGCCGCCAGCACGACCACGTACCAGAAGAACGCCGACTCGTGGCCGGCGCCCTTGAACCACAGCGCGACGTATTCGGCCGAGCCGCCGAAGACCGCGTTGCCGATCGCGTACGACAGGCCCACGGCCAGCGCGCGCACGTGGGGCGGGAACATCTCGGCCTTCACGAGCCCGCTGATCGAGGTGTAGAAGCTCGTGCCCGCGAGCGCGAGCGTGACCAGGCAGAACGCCGCGACCGGGCTCTCGACGTGGCCGATCGACGTCATCAGCGGCACGGTGGCGAGGACGCCGAACAGGCCGAAGCAGATCATCGACTCGCGCCGCCCGATGCGGTCGGCGAGCGCGCCGAACGCGGGCTGCAGCACCATGAAGACGAACAGCGCCGCCGTCATCACGCTGGTGGCGACGCGCGCGTCCATGTGGGCGCTGTTGATCAGGTACTTCTGCATGTACGTGGTGTACGTGTAGAACAGCAGCGAGCCGCCGGCCGTGTAGCCGATCACGGTGGCGAGCGCGCGCGGATGCGCCATCATCGCCTTGAGCGTGCCGGCGCCGCCGCGCGCGCGGGTCGCCGCGCTGGAGGTCTCGACCAGCGAGCGTCGCAGCCACAGCGCGATCGCCGCCGCCGCGGCGCCGGCCACGAAGGGCAGGCGCCAGCCCCAGGCGCGCATCTCCTGCGGGCTGAGCACCATCAGCAGCAGCGTCAGCACGAGCGTGGACAGCAGCTGCCCGCCGATCAGCGTCACGTACTGGAACGAGCCGTAGAAGCCGCGACGCCCGCCGACCGCGACCTCGCTCATGTAGGTCGCGGCGGTGCCGTACTCGCCGCCGACCGACAGGCCCTGGATCAGCCGCGCCACCAGCAGCAGCACCGGCGCCCACACGCCGATCTGCGCGTAGGTCGGCAGGCAGGCGACCATCAGCGAGCCGAAGCACATCATCAGCACCGAGACCAGCATCGCGGCGCGGCGGCCGCGGCGGTCGGCGATGCGTCCGAACATCCAGCTGCCCAGCGGCCGCATGAAGAAGCCGAGCGCGAACACGCCGGCGGTGTTGAGCAGCTGCGAGGTGGGATCGCCCTTGGGGAAGAACGCGCCCGCGAAATAGACCGCCGTGAACGCATAGGCGTAGAAGTCGAACCACTCGACCAGGTTGCCGGACGAGGCGCTCACGATGGCGCGGATCACGTGGGCGCGGCTGCCGGGCGCCGGGACGGGGGTGGCCTGGGCCGCCGCGGTGGCGGACAGGGGCGGGCTGCTCGAGGTCGAGGTGGTCATGCTTGTCTCCTGGGTCGTCGTGGATGTCGCGGCTCCGCGCGGGAGCCTGCCGTCCGGTATCGCAACGCCCGTGCCAGCGCGGCGACGTGCGCAAGTCCTTGATTCGCCGGGGCGCGGAGGCGGTGCACGTCCGGCGGTCCGGAATCGCGGGCGCGACGGATCCGGCCGGCCGGACTGGCGGCGCGCGGCGGGGCGCGCGTAAACTCCGGCGCGCACATGACGACCCCACCGAATCCGCCGAAGGCGC
>DASVLN010001000.1:0-5303 GCA_036384855.1 Burkholderiaceae bacterium
GGCCCGCCGTGCGCCGCGTGACGCGCGCGACGCCGCACAACGCGAAGACGCAGCGCCGCCAGAGCGCATCCAGCGGGTCGCCGAAGGCCTCGGCCTCGCGCGCGGCGGGCGTGTTGGAGGTGTTGAAGACGAGCGCCTCGCGTGCCCGCAGCAGGCCCGTCGGCACGCCCTCGGGCGGCACCCCGGGCGGGTACCCGTAGGCCGTGCCGAGCCGGAAGACGCGGTCGATCCAGCCCTTCAGGATCGCCGGCGGCTGGCCCCACCAGTTGGGATGGCAGACGACGACGAGGTCGGCGCGCGCGAGCTCCGCGCAGTGGCGCTCGACGAGCGCGTCCGCCGACGCGGTGTTGCCGGCCTCGCCGGTGCGCTGCACGGGGTCGAAGCCCTCGGCGTAGAGGTCGTGCGAGTCGACGGCGAACTCGCGTTCCACGAGCGCCTCGCGCGCGGCGTGCGCGAGGGCGTGGCTGAAGCTGTCCGGCGACGGATGGGCGACGACGAGGAGCGCGTGCATGGGCGATGGCCAGGGGCGACGGGTCGCCAGCTTAGCCGATGGGCGAGCGCGTCGGCCCGGCCGCCCCCGGGGCTTCAGTAGCCGGCCGCGTCGCGCATCGCCTGCGCCGCATCCTTGAAGGTGCGCATCGCGCCGTCGCAGGCGAGCTCCGTGCCGCGGTGCGCGGCCTCCAGGTCGTGCTGCCGCTCGGCGGCGGCCTGCTGCAGGGTCGTGTCCATGGCGGGGCTCCTTGGTTCTCGTGGATGGGACGCGCGACGGCGTGCGCCGGGCCACGGGCAATCGGTGCGCCGCTCGCCCAGCCGCGATACTCGGGGCTTTTTCGCGCGCGCCGCGCCCTCGTCCGAGGCAGGGCCGCCGGAATGTCGTATCGTGCACGCCGCCGCGCGTCCGTCACCGGGCGCGGCCTCACGAAGGATCCCCGAGCTTGACCATGGAACAGACCCCCCTCGCGTTCGACGGCGGCGGCGACGGCAGCGACGCGCTGACCCTCGCGCACTATGCCGAGCGCGCCTACCTCGAATACGCGCTGAGCGTCGTCAAGGGCCGCGCCCTGCCTGACGTCTCGGACGGCTGCAAGCCCGTGCAGCGCCGCATCCTGTACGCGATGCACCTGAAGGGCCTGTCCTTCACCGACGCGAGCCGCTCGGGCCCGTCGCCGCGCAAGAGCGCCGCGGTCGTCGGCGACGTGCTGGGCATGTTCCACCCGCACGGCGACACCGCGGCCTACGACGCGCTCGTGCGCATGGCGCAGGACTTCAGCCTGCGCTACCCGCTGATCGACGGCCAGGGCAACTTCGGCAGCCGCGACGGCGACGGCGCCGCGGCGATGCGATACACCGAGGCGCGCCTGAACCCGATCGCGCGCCTGCTGCTCGACGAGATCGACGAGGGCACCGTCGACTTCATGCCGAACTACGACGGCACGACGACCGAGCCGCGCCTGCTGCCCGCGCGCCTGCCCTTCGTGCTGCTCAATGGCGCGAGCGGCATCGCGGTCGGCCTCGCCACCGAGGTGCCCAGCCACAACCTGCGCGAGGTCGCCAACGCCGCGATCGCGCTGATCAAGGACGAGCACCTGGGCGACGACGCGCTGCTCGCGGAGATCCCCGGCCCGGACTATCCCGGCGGCGGCCAGATCATCAGCAGCCCGGCCGACATCCGCGAGGCCTATGCGAGCGGCCGCGGCAGCCTGAAGGTGCGCGCGCGCTGGAAGATCGAGGATCTCGCGCGCGGCCAGTGGCAGATGGTCGTCACCGAGCTGCCGCCGGGCGTGAGCGCGCGCGTCGTGCTCGAGGAGATCGAGGAGCTCACCAACCCCAAGGTCAAGGCCGGCAAGAAGGCGCTGAGCGCCGAGCAGCTGCAGCTGAAGGCGACGGTGCTGGGCGTGCTGGACGGCCAGCGCGACGAGTCCAACAAGGACGCGCCCGTGCGCCTGGTCTTCGAGCCCAAGAGCCGCACCGTCGACCCCCAGGAGCTCGCCAACACGCTGCTCGCCCACACCAGCCTCGAGACCTCCGCGCCCATCAACCTCACGATGGTCGGCGGCGACGGCCGCCCGACGCAGAAGAGCCTGCGCCAGGTGCTGTCGGAGTGGGTCGCCTTCCGCCTGCACACGGTCCGGCGTCGCACCGAGCACCGCCTCGCGCACGTGCTCGATCGCATCCACATCCTCGAGGGCCGGCAGCTGGTGCTGCTGAACATCGACGAGGTGATCCGCATCATCCGCGAGAGCGACGAGCCCAAGCCCGCGCTGATCGAGCGCTTCGGCCTCAGCGACCGCCAGGCGGAGGACATCCTCGAGATCCGGCTGCGCCAGCTGGCGCGGCTCGAGGCGATCAGGATCGAGCAGCAGCTCGCCGAGTACCGCGAGCAGCAGAAGAAGCTCGAGGACATCCTCGGCAGCCCCGCCGTCCTCAAGCGCACGGTGATCAAGGAGATCGAGGCGGACGCCAAGGCCCACGGCGACGAGCGCCGCACGCTGATCCAGGCCGACAAGCGCGCCGTCGCCGAGGTCAAGGTGGTCGACGAGCCGGTGACGGTCATCGTGAGCCTGAAGGGCTGGGTGCGGGCGCAGAAGGGCCACGGCCACGACGCCGCGGGCTTCGCCTTCAAGTCGGGCGATGCGCTGTACGGCACCTTCGAATGCCGCACCGTGGACACGCTGCTCGTCTTCGGCAGCAACCGGGGCGGCACGGGACGGGTCTATACCGTGGCGGTGGGCGCGCTGCCGGGCGCCCGTGGCGACGGCGCGCCGATCACGACGCTGATCGAGCTCGAGTCCGGCACCCAGCCGCTGCACTACTTCGCGGCCAGCGCGGAGGCGACCCTGTTGCTGGCCAACACGGGCGGCTTCGGCCTGCTCGCCAAGGTGGGCGACATGACGAGCCGCCAGAAGGGCGGCAAGAGCTTCCTGTCCATCGCCGACGAGGATCGCCTGCTGCCGCCGGTGCCGGTGCTGGCGGGGCAGGCGCAGGTCGCGTGCCTGAGCATGGGCGGCCGCCTGCTCGTCTTCCCGCTCGACGAGCTGAAAGTCCAGCCCAACGGCGGCAAGGGCCTCACGCTGATGGACGTCGACGCGAAGGATCCGCTGGTCTCGGTCGCGACCTTCGCGAACGCGCTGCGGGTGCTGGGCACGGGCCGCGGCGGCAAGCCCAGGGAGGAGGACCTCAAGGGCGCCGCGCTCGCAGCGCACGTCGGCAAGCGGGCGCGCAAGGGCAAGGCGATCGAGGCGGCGATCAAGGGCCTGCGCGTGCTGGCGATCTGATCGCCGCGCGCCCAGGGACGACGCCCGGCGTGCCCGGGCGTTCTTCATTGCGCACGGTCCGTCGTGCCGGTGCAGCCGGGGGGCGACCGGGTCCTTCGCTCGCACCCCCCGCGACGGGGCGCCTCGTCCGGGAAACTACCGTGCTGCCTGCGCGCCGCTCGCCGTAGATTCCTGGACTTCACATTCGGAGCCCCGCATGCACCTGAAATTGACAACGCTGTCTACGTTTGCCGTCCCCGCCATCGCCGTCGCGGTGGCCTCCGTGTTCGCCGTGCCGGCGCAGGCAGGCGAGGTCGAGGTCCTGCACTACTGGACGTCCCCGGGCGAGGCGAAGGCGGCCGCGGCGCTCAAGCAGACGCTGCAGCAGCAGGGCGACACGTGGAAGGACTTCGCGGTCGCCGGTGGCGGCGGCGACGCGGCGATGACGGTGCTGAAGTCGCGCGTGATCTCCGGCAACCCGCCGTCGGCGGCGCAGATCAAGGGCCCGGCGATCATCGAGTGGGCCGAGCAGGGCGTGCTGGAGAACATGGACGCCGTCGCCGGGCCGGGGCAGTGGGACTCGCTGATCCCCAAGGTGGTCGCCGACGGCCTGAAGTACCAGGGCCACTACGTCGCCGTGCCGGTGAACGTGCATCGCGTGAACTGGCTGTGGACGAACCCCGAGGCCTTCCGCAAGGCCGGCGCAAAGGTGCCCGCGACCTGGGACGAGTTCTTCGTCGCCGCCGAGGCGCTGAAGAAGGCCGGCATCACGCCGGTGGCCCACGGCGGCCAGAACTGGCAGGAATTCGAGTTGTTCGAGACGGTGGCCCTGGGCGTCGGCGGGGCGGACTTCTACCGCAAGGCGTTCGTGCGGCTCGATCCCGCGGCGCTCAAGAGCCCGACGATGGAGAAGTCGCTCGCCACGTTCAAGCGCATCCACGACTACGTCGACCGCAACGCGCCCGGCCGCGACTGGAACCTCGCCACGGCGATGGTGATCCGCGGCGACGCCGCGATGCAGTTCATGGGCGACTGGGCCAAGGGCGAGTTCCTGGCCGCCGGCAAGGTGCCCGGCAAGGACTTCGGCTGCGCGCCCGCGCCCGGCACGGCCAACGCGTACACCTACAACGTCGACAGCTTCGCGATGTTCAAGGTCAAGGATCCGGCCAACCAGAAGGCGCAGCGCGACCTCGCGACGGCGATCATGTCGCCCGCGTTCCAGGAAGTCTTCAACCTGAACAAGGGCTCGATCCCGGTGCGCGCGGGCGTGTCGCTCGCGAAGTTCGACGAATGCGCGAAGCGCTCGGCCGCGGACTTCGCCGCGACGACCAAGAACGGCGGCCTCGTGCCCTCGATCGCCCACGACATGGCCGTCTCGCCGGCCATCGAAGGCGCGATGAAGGACGCGATCTCCGCCTTCTGGAACGACGAGAAGGGCACGCCCGCGGCGGTGATGGATCGGCTCGTGGCGGCGGCGAAGGTGAAGTGACGCATGGCGGGGGCGCGGGCGTCGCGCGCCGGTCGCGTCAGGTCGCGTCGGACATCACGATGTTGGCGGTCTTGCTCGTGTTGCCGGCCAGGCCCATCGAGGCGGCGTCGTCGGTCGAGTACGCGTAGGCGTGGATGGGATCGCCGTCGCCGGCCTTGCCGCCGTCGGACATCGTCACGGTCATGTTCATCGCCTTGCCGGAGAAGTCCTTGTTGCCGTCGACCTTGCTGATGTCGGGATTGCCGGCGCCCCTGGCCTGGCCGTTGCCGGCGCCGCCGTCCTCGTAGAGCACCTCGTCGGGGTGGGCGTTGCCGTTGCGGTCGGTGGGCGTGATGCGCACGCCGATGTCGCCCGAGCCGGCCGTGAAGGCGCCGACCTGGCCGGGCTGGAGCGTGATCGTGCCCTTGTTCTGCCCCTGCACGGAGTAGGTGAACGACTCCTCCTGCTTCGTGTTGTTCGTGACGTTGAAGGTCTTGTCGCCGCCGGTGCCGGTATTGACGACCTGCACCGCGGCGGGATCCACGCCTTCGATGGCCCCGGCCTGCGCCACGCCGCCGCCG
>DASVLN010001001.1:0-3884 GCA_036384855.1 Burkholderiaceae bacterium
GGCGACGCCCGGCACGGCGCGCAGCGCCCGCTCGACCCGCCCGGCGCACGCGGCGCAGCTCATGCCCTCGACGGGGAACGACCATTCCTGGCGATCGGGCAATTCGGTGGCGAGAGGCGTGGTGGACATGGCAGGCGAGGCGGGCCGGGCGCCGGGGCGCTCGTCGTACGTGGGGTCGATGGAAGGATAGGCGAGAGTGTCCGCGCTTGCCGTGCCCGGCCGCCTGGCGCGCGTCAAAGTCCACGCGCGCAGGGCTATTTGAGGACGCCGCGCCGCACTTCCAGGCCGCTTACCTCCCGCGGCGGCACGTCCAATGCCCGTTCGCGGGACAGGGCCGCCGCCGATCCCCGAGCCGTCCGTCACGGGCCACGGCGACACTGGAACCTTCCCCGCCAACTCGAAAGAACCGCCATGATGGAATTCCTCGTCACCGGGATGAGCTGCGGCCACTGTGCCAGCGTCATCCGCGAAGCCGTCACCGCCCTCGACCCGGCCGCCGTCGTCGACGTCGACCTGGGCACCAGTCGCGTGCGCATCGACTCCGAGCTCGACGAGAGCCTGTTGTCGCAGGCCATCGTCGACGCCGGCTACGCGCCGACGCCGGTCATGAACTTCACGGCCGAGACGCGCAGCTGAGCGGGCTCAAGCCCAGCGCTCCGCCCCCTCGGGCACGGCGACCCAGGCGTGCCGGCGGTCTTCGTAGACCGAGAACGAGGGCGGCGGGAAATGCGGGTCGGCGAACGCGCCGACGGTGACGACCGTCATGCCCGGTGCGCCGTCGAAGACGTACCACACCGTGCTGCCGCAGCGCGGGCAGAAGTGGAAGCGCGCGACGCCGCCCTCGTCGCCGGTGCGCGAGTACTCCGTCGACTCGCCCTCGATCTCGACCCGGTCGTCCGGGAAGCGCGCCTGCGCCGCGAAGACGCTGCCGCAGCGGCGCTGGCATTCGAGGCAGTGGCACATCGACACGCGCACCGGCTCGCCGCGCGTGCGCACGCGCAACTGGCCGCAGCAGCAGGAAGCGAGGCGTTCGCGGGCGGAGGGGGTGTCGTCGCTCATCGCAACAGTCTAGGCGGGCCGCGCCCGCGGCGAGTCCGGCCTTTCCCGCGGGCCGGCCTCGAAGTGCCGTGCATAGGCGCCGCGCACGTGCCGCGAGACGTAGGTCGCGAGCCCGCTGCCGCGCTCGGCGCGCGAACGCATCTCGGCGATCACCCCCGGCCCGGCGCTGCGCGCGGTGTACTCGTAGACTTCGCCCTGCGCGAACTCCAGCAGGATCGCGTCACGCACGAGCGCATAGGCGACGACGCCCGAGCGCCCGCTGCGGTTGCGGTAGGGCGTCATCGGCGGCAACCGGGGGCGCTTGGAGGCCATGCCCGGAAGCGGCAAGAGCGATGCCGTGCGCCGGCCTGCGAGACCGATGCGGCGCCCAGGAAGCCATGGGCGCCTTCTCGGGGGGCATCGCTGCCCCACGAAGACAAGCGCCCGGACGTGCACTGGACGTCCGGGCGCTCCGGGGAAGGCGCCAGCCGCGGGGAGAGGATCCGCGGAAGGCGCCGGCAGCGGCGCGGGATCAGCGGTCGATCGCGTTCTTGATCGCGTTGCCGGCCTTGTTCTTGAGGTCGCCGGCGGTGGACTGCACCTTGCCCGCGGCCTGGTCGGCGCGGCCTTCGGCGGCCAGCCGGTCATTGCCGACGACCTTGCCGGCGGCTTCCTTGACATTGCCCTTGGCCGTTTCCATGCGTCCGTTGACTTGGTCCTTGTTCATGGCGTGCTCCTTTGCGGTGAAGTGGACGCCGATCGACCTCGCGGTGTTGTTCGGGTTCTGTGCCCGATGTCGTTCGGCTTGGAATCCACTGTGCCACCCGTCCGCGGCCGGACGTGTCGGCCTCGCGTCGATCGATGTGTAGGACAAGGCGCGGGCGTCGCGCAGGCCTTCGACGACGCCCGCGCGCGGCCGAGCGTGGAACACGCATGCGCGGGCGTTCCGAGCATCGCATGCCGCACGGTACGCGGTCGCTCAGAGGAAGAGCACGCTGCTGCCGGGCTCCGGCGCGGCGGCGCGCTCGGCGAATCCCTCGAAGAAGAACGGGATCGCGTCGCCCTCGTCGCCCGTGACGCGGCCGGTGACCTTGCTCCAGGTCATCAGCGCGACATGGGCCTCGGGCTCGCCCACCACCAGCACCGGCTGCTCGCCCTCCTCGTGCCAGTAGTACGAGCCGCCGTATGCGCGCCGCGCGACCTCGAGCACGTAGCAGCCCAGCTGCTGCACGAGCCCGGTGACGACGCCCTCGTCGAGCTCGGAGACGTAGCCCGAGACCTCGGCCAGGATGTCGTCGACGGCCGCGAGGCTCGCGGGCGAGTAGTCGAGCCGCCCGCCCGCGCGCTCCTGCAGCGTGGCGACGGCGGCCGACGCGGCGGCGACGACTTCGTGGAGGACTTCGTTCATGGGCGGGCTCCGCGCGGCGAGGGGCACGCGCGTTCTCGCCCGGTCGCCGGCCTCATCGCGTCAGGCCACCACGAGCCCCGCGGCGGCCAGCCGCGCGGTCACGTCGGCCAGCGAGCCTTCGTATTCCCAGTACAGCACGCGGCCGTGCGAGGACGTGACGAGCAGGTATTTCTCCGTGACCGACTGGATGCGGTCGACCGCGATCAGCTTCTCGACGAAGGGCTCGTCGTGGAGCTCGTCGACGATCTCCTGGTTGTCGGCCGTGTAGCCGTGCATGACCAGGCCGGTGCGCACGCGCAGCGAGATGAATTTCATGGGCGTATGGTAGCGGGCGTCATTCGAGGATGAAGCGGCGCAGCACCGCGAAGGCCGCGTCGGCGTCGTCGCGCCAGGCGCCGTGGCCGACGTCGGCGAAGCGCGCCAGCTGCATCCAGCGCGGCGGCAACGCGGCGGCGATGTCGAGGGCGTCGGCCACCGGGCAGACCGGATCGTCCTCGCCCACCATCACGAGCACCGGGCACTGCGCCTTCGCGAGGCCCGGCAGCAGGTCCATCGTGCGCTGCTCGCCGCCGGCCGAGGCGTAGAGGATGTCGAAGTGGTGGATCGTGCGCGCGCCGGCCTGCGGATCCTGCGGCGTCGTGTTGTACAGGTGGCGGCAATGGACGCCGTAGTCGGCCCATGTCCGGGCGTTCGGCTCCGTCCAGAACCTGCGCGCCGACTCGCCGGCCTGCGGCCCGCCCAGCCTCGCGAACATCTCGACCTTGCGCTCGAGCTTCTTGTGCGGCGACGTGCTCGAGAGGATCACCTTGGCCGGATGCGCCGGATGGCGGTCGATGTAGCGCTGCGCGACGAAGCCGCCGAACGACTGCCCCAGCACGATCGGCTTGACGATGCCCAGCGCGTCGCACAGGCGCACGACATCGTCCGCGAAGGTGTCGAGCGTCCACTCCTGCGGCGGGCGGCGGTCGCTGCGGCCGTGGCCGCGATGGTCGTAGTAGACGACCTGGGCGATGTCGGCCAGGCGCGTGAAGAACGGCTTGAAGCCCGAGTGGTCGAAGCCGGGACCGCCATGCAGCAGCAGCAGGGTCGGCTTCTCGCGCAGCATCGGGCCGTCGGGCACGAACTGCGGGCCCTCGACGTCGACGAACAGGCGGATGCCGGGCTGGATCTCGATGCGCATGGCTCAACGGGCGGACAGCAGCTTGCCCGTGCGCACGGCCGCGCGACCGGCCACGCGCAGCACGCTCGCGTGCGCGGGCAGGAAGCGGCGCGTGTCGTGCGCGTAGAAGACGCCGTCGACCGGGCTCAGCAGCGGCGTGACCAGGCCCGACATCGGCTCGACGAGGTCGGCGAGGCGCTCGCCCGCGCGCACGTCGTCGCCGGGCCGGCGCAGGTACGCGACGACGCCGGCGTGCGGCGCATGCACCGGGATCGATCC
>DASVLN010001002.1:0-5203 GCA_036384855.1 Burkholderiaceae bacterium
CGGGCAGCCTCGCGATGTCGGCGCTCGGCCTCGTCGCGATCGCCGGCCTCGCGCGCCGCCGCAAGCCCGCGGCGCGCTGAACGCGGGCCCGCGCGTCGCGGGCCATGCGTCTCACCACAGGCGGATGCGATCCGCGGGCGCCTTCCACATGCCGTCGCCGGGCTTCGTGCGGAAGGCCTCGTGGAAGCCGTCGGCGTTGATGGCGGCGCCGTCTGCGCGGAACTGGCCCGGCGAGTGCGGGTCGATCGACAGCAGCTGCAGCTGGCGTTCGTCGCGCACCTTGGTTCGCCAGGCCTGCGCGAAGCCGTAGAAGAAGCGCTGCTCGCCGTCGATGCCGTCGATGACCGGCGACGGCTGGCCGTGGAGCGACAGCTTCCAGGCCTTGTAGGCGATCTGCAGCCCCGACAGGTCGGCGATGTTCTCGCCCAGCGTGAGCTGTCCGTTGACGTGCTGGCCCGGCAACGGCTCGTAGGCGGCGTACTGCGCCACCAGCCGGCTCGTGATCGCCTTGAAGGCCGCGCGGTCGGCGTCCGTCCACCAGTTGCGCAGGCGGCCGTCGCCGTCGTACTGGCTGCCCTGGTCGTCGAAGCCGTGGCTGATCTCGTGGCCGATGATCGCGCCGATCGCGCCGTAGTTCGCCGCGTCGTCGGCGTGCATGTCGAAGAACGGCGGCTGCAGGATCGCGGCCGGGAACACGATCTCGTTGCGGTTCGGGCTGTAGTACGCGTTGACCGTCTGCGGCGTCATCTCCCAGTCGGTCGGGTCGATCGGGCCGCCGACGCGCACGATGTGGCGCCGGTACTCGAACTCGGCGCCGCGGTCGACGTCGGCCAGCGCGTGGCCCGGGCGGATGTCGAGCGCCGCATAGTCGATCCACTTGTCGGGATAGCCGATCTTGACGCCGTACTTGTCCAGCTTGGCGTGCGCGGCGGCCTTGGTCTCGGGCGACATCCACGTCAGCCCGTCGATCAAGCTCGCGTAGGTGCGCAGCAGGTTGTGCACGAGCTCCAGCATGCGCGCCTTCGACGCGGGCGGGAAGTGCTCGCCGACGTAGATCCGGCCGACCGCCTGGCCAAGCGCCGCGTTCAGGGCGTCGACGGCCTGCTGCCAGCGCGCCGGCTCCTGCTTCAGGCCCGTGATCGCCACGCCGTGGTACTGGTAGTGCGCGTCCCGGAACGCGTGCGGCAACACCGGCGCGGCGGCATCCAGCCGGCGCACCTTCATGTACAGCTTCCAGGTCGGCAGCGGCTGCGAGCGCAGCAGGCCCGCGAGCGCCGTGACGTAGCTCGGCTCCTTGACGTCGACCGCCTTCGCGCGCGCCGGCACCTGCGCCGCCGCGAGGAAGGCCGGCCAGTCCGCGCCGGGCGCCAGCGTCGCGAGTGCGTCCTGCGCCGTCGGGTTGTGCGTGCGCTTCGGGTCGCGGATCTGGTCGCGCGGCCACTGCGCCTGCGCGATCCGGGCCTCGAGCGCGACCACCGCGCGAGCATGCGCCGCGGCCTGGCGATCGCCCGACAGCGCGAGCAGCTTCGTCGCGTAGGCCAGGTAGGCCCGGCGCGCGGCGGCGTGGCCCGGGTCGTCCTTCAGGTAGTAGTCGCGGTCGGGCAGGCCCAGGCCGCTCTGCTTGAACGACGCGGCGTAGATGGCCGGATCGTCCTCGCCAGGATCGGTGTCGACGTAGATCGGCATGGGCACCACGCCCTGCCAATGTCCCATGAGCTCGACGAGGCGCCGGGCGTCGCGCACCGAATCGACGTCGGCGAGGGAGGGCTCGACCGGCGCCAGGCCGGCCTTGTCGATCGCGGCGGTGTCGAGGAAGGCGGCATAGAAGTCGCCGATCTTGCGCTCGTCGCTGCCGGCCGTCGCGGACGAACGCATCGCCGCCTCGGCGAGCGTGCGCACGTCCGCGTCGCTGCGGTCGCGCAGCGTGTAGAAGGTGCCCCAGGCGGACTTGTCGGCCGGGATCTCCGTGTGCGCCATCCAGGCCCCGTTCGTCGCCCGGAAGAGATCGTCCTGCGGCCGAACCGCGGCGTCGAAGCCGCTGCGGTCGATGCCGCTGCCCAGCACGCCCGGCGGCGGGGCGGTTGTCGTCGTCGCCGCGGCGGCTGCCTGGCGGGTGCTCGTGGCCAGCGAGCCGTCGGGACGCTGCGTCGTCGTCGTGACGCGGGTGGTCTCGGTCGTGGTCGTGGTCGTCGTGCCTTGCGCGGCGGCGCCGAACGCCGTCGCGACGGCCGCCGCCAGCACGAGCGGGCGAAGGGAGGACTGCTTCGTCATCGGGGATCCCATGGAAATGAAGGCGGCCGGCCCGCGGCCGCTGCAAGCGCCGGGCGGAGCAAGCGCGACGCCTGCCCCCCGGCGGCGCGTCACCAGAGGCGGATGCGATCGGCCGGCGCCTTCCACATGCGGTCGCCCGGCTTGGTGCCGAAGGCCTCGTGGAAGCCGTCGGCGTTCATCGCCGCGCCGTCGGCGCGGAAGCGCGTCGGCGAGTGGGGGTCGATCGTGACCAGCTGCAGCGCGCGGTCGTCGCGCACCTTCTCGCGCCAGGCCTGCGACCAGCCGAGATAGAAGCGCTGCTCGCCGCTCAGGCCGTCGACCGGCGCCGGCTCCTTGCCGCCCAGCGAGAGCTTGTAGGCCTTGTAGGCGATCTGCAGGCCCGAGAGGTCGGCGATGTTCTCGCCGAGCGTGAGCTTGCCGTTGAGGTGCTGGCCGGGCAGCGGCTGGTAGGCGGCGAACTGCGCGACCAGGCGCGCCGTGATGCCGGCGAAGGCCCGGCGGTCGGCCGCGGTCCACCAGTTGCGCAGGCGGCCGTCGCCGTCGTACTGGCTGCCCTCGTCGTCGAAGCCGTGGCTGATCTCGTGGCCGATGATCGCGCCGATCGCGCCGTAGTTGACCGCGTCGTCCGCCTGCATGTCGAAGAACGGCGGCTGCAGGATCGCGGCCGGGAAGGTGATCGCGTTCTTGTTCGGATCGTAGTCGGCGTTGACGGTCTGCGGCAGCAGGTCCCACTCGCCGCGGTCGACCGGCTTGCCCGAGCGCACGGCCTGGCGCAGGTAGTCGAAGCGCGACGCGCGCATGGCGTTGCCGAACGGGTCGCCGGCACGGATCTCGAGCGCCGAGTAGTCGCGCCAGTGGTCGGGGTAGCCGATCTTGACGGCGTACTTCGCCAGCTTCTCGTGCGCCGCGGCCTTGGTCTGCGGCGACATCCAGGTCAGCCCGTCGATCGAGCCCGCGTAGGCGGCGAGCAGGTTGTTGACCAGCTCGAGCATGCGCGCCTTGTGCGCGGGCGGGAAGTACTGCGCGACGTAGAGCTGGCCGACGGCCTCGCCGAGCGCCCCGTTGACCGAGTCCACGCCCTGCTGCCAGCGCGCGCGGTCTTCCTTCAGGCCCTGGATCGCGGCGCCGTGGAAGGCGAAGCTCGCCTCCCGGAAGCCGGCCGGCAGCACGTGGGCGCGCGCGTCGAGCAGGCGCACGCGCAGGTACTGCTTCCAGGTCTCGAGCGGCTCGCGCTCGACCAGGCGCGCGAAGGCCGTCGCGTACGCCGGCTGCAGCACCGTCAGCGTCGCGGGCACGGGCGTCTCGCCGGCGTCGACGAAGGCCTTCCAGTCCACGCCCGGCGCCCTGGCCGACAACTGCGCCAGCGTCATCGGGTTGTACGCCTTGACCGGGTCGCGCAGCGCCTCCTGCGACCACTGCGCCGCGGCCAGCTTGCGCTCCAGCGCGATCACGGCCGCCGCATGCGCCGCCGCCTGCGGGTCGCCGTCCAGCGCCAGCAGCTGCCGCACGTAGACGGCGTAGGCCGCGCGCGCCTTCGCGAACGCGGCGTCCTTCTTCAGGTAGTAGTCGCGGTCGGGCAGGCCCAGTCCGCCCTGCGCGGCCTGCGGCGCGTAGACGTGCGGATCCTTCGCGTCGGGCTGCACCTGCAGCGCGAGCGGCACGTCGACGTAGGCCTGCCAGCGACCGAGCAGCTCGACGAGCTCCGCCCGCGTCGCGACGGCGTCGAGCTGGTCCGTCCAGGGCTTCAGCGGCGCGAGGCCGGCCTTGTCGATGGCGGCGGTGTCGAGGTAGCCGGCGTAGTAGTCCGCGATCCGCGCCTCGTTGGAGCCGGCCGCCTGCGGCGCGGCGGCGAGCTTCTCGACCAGGCCCTTGACGCGCTCGTCCGAAAGGTCGCGCAGCTCGATGAAGGTGCCGAATTCGGACTTGTCGGCCGGGATCTGCGTCTGCTGCAGCCAGTGCCCGTTCATCGCTGCGAACAGGTCGTCCTGCGGGCGCACGGCCGGATCCATGCCGGCGCGATCGAGGCCGCCGGGCACGGCGGTCGCGCCGACCGGCGTCATGGGAGAGACCGCGGCGTCCGCGGCGAAGGCGTTGGTCGCGCAGGCGAGCGACACGGCGGCCACCAGGGTGGCAAGGCGCAAGGGGTTCAAGACACGTCCTCGGGATGCGTGGGGGCGGCACCGGCCGGCCACGCGCCTTCGTGGGACGCGCCGCGCGGCAGGGCCAGCCCGGATGATGGACGCCACCGCGGACGGTGGACTCGGGGCGGGCGCGCGAAGCACGAGGCGATCGCGACAAGCCGGTGACGGCGCCGATCCGACGCCGCGGCTGCGATGATGGGCGTCGCGGCCCGTCGGCGCCCGCGCTTTGCGACGGACGGACGAGGCGAGGGCTCGAACGGCGGGTCGTGCGAACCACGATCGGCGAAGCGCGGGTGAACCCTCTGCGGGTTGTCCCGGAGCTCGGACGCGACCGGCCCGCGCTCAGCGGTCCCTCATACAAGCCTAGGCATCCGGCCTCAGCGTCGCCAGGCGACCGCCCGTGCCCGCTGCGGCACGTCGTAGGCGAGGATCGCCGGCGCGAAGCACTCGGTGACGAGCAGCTTCGCCCCGCGGCGGTCGAAGACGGAGCAGCGCGCCCAGACTTCGCGCCGGCCCCAGGCGGCACCGGTGGCATCGCGCCAGCGGCGATGCACCTTCGCGGCCCAGCGCGACGAGGGCGCGAAGCGGACGAACTCGAACGGCGTGCGCGTGGCCGCGGGCAGGCCGAAGAGCATGTCGGCCAGCGCGCGCGTGCCCAGGCCGCGGATCGCCTTCCACGTGCCGCGCGCATGCACCGTCTGCAGCACCGAGCGCGCGTAGACGACCGGCACCCCGTCCGCATGCAGCACGACCTCGCGGCCGTGCGCGACCTGGCCCGCGCGCGCGCCGAT
>DASVLN010001003.1:0-1898 GCA_036384855.1 Burkholderiaceae bacterium
TTGTCGGGCAGGAAGCGGTCGGTGATGTAGCGGTGGCTCAGCTCGGCCGCGGCGACGATGGCCGGGTCGGTGATCTCCACGCCGTGGTGGACCTCGTACTTCTCCTGCAGGCCGCGCAGGATGGCGATGGTCGCCTCCACGCTCGGCTCGTCGACGAGCACCTTCTGGAAGCGGCGCTCGAGCGCGGCGTCCTTCTCGACGTACTTGCGGTACTCGTCGAGCGTGGTCGCGCCGATGCAGTGCAACTCCCCGCGCGCGAGCGCCGGCTTGAGCATGTTGCCCGCGTCGATCGCGCCCTCGGCCTTGCCGGCGCCGACCATCGTGTGGAGCTCGTCGATGAACAGGATGATCCGGCCTTCGTCCTGCGCGACCTCCTTCAGGACGGCCTTGAGCCGCTCCTCGAACTCGCCTCTGAACTTCGCGCCGGCCAGCAGTCCGGCCATGTCGAGGACGAGCACGCGCTTGTTCTTCAGCGTCTCGGGCACCTCGCCCGCGATGATGCGCTGCGCAAGGCCCTCGACGATCGCCGTCTTGCCGACGCCCGGCTCGCCGATCAGCACGGGATTGTTCTTGCTGCGCCGCTGCAGCACCTGGATCGCGCGGCGGATCTCGTCGTCGCGGCCGATGACGGGGTCGAGCTTGCCGGCGCGCGCGCGCTCGGTGAGGTCGAGCGTGTACTTCTTCAGCGCCTCGCGCTGGCCTTCGGCCTCGGCCGAGTCGACCGTCGCGCCGCCGCGCACGGCGTCGATCGCGGCCTCGAGCGCCTTGCGGGTCAGGCCGTGGCCGCGCACGATGCCGCCGATGTCGCTCTTCGAATCGGCGAGCGCGAGCAGGAACATCTCGCTGGAGGTGAACTGGTCGCCCCGCTTGCCGGCCTCCTTCTCGGCCTGCTGCAGCAGGTTGACGAGGTCGCGGCCGGCCTGCACCTGGCCGCCCTGCACCTGCGGCAGGCCGTTGATCAGCGTGTCCATCGCCGTGCGCAGCCCGGCGGTGTTGGCGCCGGCGCGATCGAGCAGGGACTTCGGGCCGTCCGGCTGCGCCAGCATGGCGGCGAGCACGTGCGCCGGCTCCACGTAGGGGTTGTCGCGCGCGACAGCCGTGCTCTGGCCATCGGCCAGGGCCTGCTGGAACGCGGTCGTGAGTTTGTCGAGTCGCATCTTGGAAATCCTTTCGAACTTCGCGGGAAATGGGCCCGGGCCGTGCGATTTCAAGCGCCGGGGCGGCAACCGGTGTGCCGAACCGGCCACTGCATCGGCGCATCCATGCCGGCGTGGCGAGTGTGCATGCGCCCGCCGTCTCGCGGGGCGACATCGATCAAGGAACCGCGCGACCGGCCGCCTCAGAGCCGGTCGCCGATACCGCGGTAATGCCCGGCGTGGTAGACCAGCGGCGCCTCGGCCGAGCCGCCGATGCGCTCGACCTCGCCGATGAACAGCAGGTGGTCGCCGGCCTCGTGGTGGCTGTGGCGGCGGCACTCGAAGACGGCGACGCAGCCGGCCAGCACCGGCGCGCCGCCCTGGCCGTCGCGCCAGATGCCCTCGTCGAAGCGGGCGTGCGACGGCCGCGCGAAGCGGCGCGACAGCTCGATCTGATCCTGCGACAGCACGTTGACCGCGAAATGACTCGCCGTGCTGAACGCCTCGATGGAGCCGCTCGCCCGGCGCAGCGACCACAGCACGAGCGGCGGATCCAGCGACAGCGCGTTGAAGGAGTTGGCCGTCAGCCCGACCGGCCGGCCCTCGGCGTCGCGGCAGGTCACGATGGTCACGCCCGTGACGAAGCGGCCGAGCGCCCGCCGCAGCTCGTCGGGGCCCAGCTCGACGGGCGCGAACTCGGGCTCGGCAGCGCCCGGCGCGGGATCGGCCGGGCGATCGTCGGGCAGCCCGGCGTCGCTCATG
>DASVLN010001004.1:0-5013 GCA_036384855.1 Burkholderiaceae bacterium
GACGAGCGCGAGCGCCGCCGCCGCCAGCGCCGGCACGGTCACCAGCCCATGGCGCGCCGGGCGCGGTCGCTCATGCATCGCGGGCTCCACGGCGGCTCCCAGACGAGCTCGATGTCGACGGCCAGGGTGCCTGGCAGCACGCGGGCGAGCTCGTCCCACGCGTCGTCGAGGATGAGATCCGCCACCGGGCAGGCGGCCGACGTCATGGTCATCTTCACGAGCACCTGCTGCGCGCGCACCTCCACGCCGTGGACGAGCCCGATGTCGACGATGCTCATCGCCAGCTCGGGATCGACCACGCGCTGCAGCGCCGCGGCGATCGGCGCCTGCAGTCCCGCCGGACCGTCGTACGGGAAGGCCGGGACGCCGCAGGTCGTGGCGCTCATCGAGCGGCTCCCGGAAGCGCGGCGGGCGCGTTCCGATCCCGGAACAGCAGGGCCACCAGCGCATCGTCGCCGGCGACGAGGTCGGCGAGCGTGCAGCGGTCCAGGACGGCATGAAACGCGCGCATCGCCTCGGCGAGCACGCCGCGCAGGCGGCAGGCGCGGGCGATCGCGCAGCGCCCGCGGCCGAAGCATTCCACTGGCGCGGACTCGCCCTCGACCGCGCGCACGACGTCGCCGACGACGATGGCCTCGGGCGCGACGGCCAGCGACAGGCCTCCGTGGCGGCCGCGCGTGGTCGCGAGCCAGCCGTGGTGGCCGAGCGTCTGCACGACCTTCATGAGGTGGTTGTGCGAGATGCCGAACGCGTCCGCGATCTCGGCGATCGTCGTGCGACGGTCGGGGCATGCCGCGACGTAGATCAGCACGCGCAGGCTGTAGTCGGTGAAGGCGGTGAGCTTCATGGCGTGTCGGATCGCCGCCGGTTCAGCGGGCGGCCTGCTCCAGGCGGCCGGCCGCGACCGCCACCGGCTTGCGCGGACGGCGCAGCAGGTTCAGCGCGTACCAGGCCAGGACGACCGCGCCGGCGGCGAACAGGATGTCGCCGGGGACGCGCAGCCACACGAGCGTCTCCATCACCGGCGAGTGCACGATCGCGGGCGAGCGCGCGTACCACATGCCCTGGTCTATCGACGCCCAGGCCTGGTAGATGCCGGCGGGCAGGATGGACAGGAACACCATCATCGCCAGGCCGCCGTTGAGGGCCCAGAACGCCGGCTTCAGCAGGCGGTCGAGATGCAGGCCGCGCTCGTAGAGCCCGCGCAGGCAGAACAGCATCAGGCCGATCCCCAGCATGCCGTAAACCCCGAACAGCGCCGCATGGCCATGGGCCGCCGTCATGTTCAGGCCCTGCACGTAGTAAAGCGACGCGGGCGGGTTGATCGCGAAGCCCAGCAGGCCCGCGCCGACGGTGTTCCAGAAGCCCACCGCGACGAAGCACAGCACGGGCCAGCGCCACGCGGCGAGCCAGGGCGCGGCGTCGGGCTTGCGGTAGGTCTGCAGCGCCTCCAGGCCGATGAGCGTCAGTGGCACGACCTCGAGGGCCGAGAACACCGAGCCGACCGCGATCACCGACGTCGGCGCGCCGGTGAAGTACAGGTGGTGCAGCGTGCCGAGGATGCCGCCGAACAGGAACACGATGGTCTCGGCGACGATGGCGCGGTTGGCGCTGGCGGCGCGCACCAGGCCGAGCTTCGTGAAGATCAGCGCGACGACCGCGGTGGCGAAGACCTCGAAGAAGCCCTCGACCCACAGGTGCACCAGCCACCAGCGCCAGTACTCGATCATCGAGTAGTGCGTGTGCTGGTCCCACATCAGCGACGTCGAGTAGAAGCCGCCGATGCAGGTGGCCGACAGGAACACCATCGCGATGAGGCCGCGCGATTCCGACGGCTTCGCCAGCGCGGGCCAGAGCGCGCGCGCGAGCAGCACCACCCACAGGATCAGGCCGACGAACAGCAGGTACTGCCACACGCGGCCCATGCTGGTGTACTCGAGGCCCTGGTTGCCGATCCAGAAGCCGTACGAGAAGCCGCGATGCTGCATCGTGCCCAGCCATCCCGTGGCGATGGAGCAGACCACGATGGCGATGAGCGCCCAGAACAGCACGTCGACGCCGAGCTTCTGGAACTTCGGCTCGCGCCCCGAGAGCAGGGGCGCGATGTACAGGCCGGTGGCGAGCCAGGCGGTCGCGATCCAGAAGATGCCGACCTGCGTATGGATCGTCCGGCTGACGACGTAGGGCAGCACCTGCGCGAGCGGCATGCCGAAGAACGACTGGCCTTCGACGGCATAGTGCGCGGTGATCGCGCCCATGCCGATCTGCAGCAGCAGCAGGCCGACGACCGCGAAGAAGTACTTGCGCGTCGCCTTCATCGACGGCGTCGGCTTCATGCCGGCGAACGGATCGGCCGCCAGCGGCGCCGGATCGGGCTCGTGCTTCACGCCGCCGTGAACCCACAACATCGCGGCGATCCCCGCGAGCAGCAGGATGACGCTGGCCATCGACCACATCGCGGCCGACTCGGTCATCGTGTTGCCGACCAGCGGCTCGTGGGGCCAGTTGCTCGTGTACGAGATGCCCGGCTCGCCCGGGCGGTCGGTCGTCGCGGCCCAGGCCGACCAGAAGAAGAACGCCGCGAGCGCGCGGCGGTCGTCCGCGGACGGCAGCACGCCGTCGGTCATCGCGTACTGCTCGCGCAGGGCGGCCAGCGCGGGGGCGGTGCCGAAAAGGTCCTCATAGTGCCGCGCGACCGAGCGGATGGCCGCGGCGCGTTCGGCCGAGACGGTGACGCGGTCGTCGATGGCGTCGTAGGTGTTGCGGCGCATCTCCTGCTTCAGCATCGCATCGGCCGCTGCGGCCTGCTCCGCGCCCGGCGCCGGCGCGCCGGCATGCGGCGCGAGGCGCAGCGTCCTCAGCTCGCTCGCCTCGCGGTGCAGCCAGTCGGCCGACCAGTCGGGCGCGACATAGGCGCCGTGGCCCCACACCGTGCCGAGCTGCTGACCGCCCGCGGCCAGCCAGGCCTGCTGTCCGCGGCGGATCTGGTCGCCCGTGAACAGCACCGAGCCGTCGGCGCTCACGACGCGCGCCGGGATCGGCGGCGCCGACAGGTAGATCTGCCACCCGAGGTAGCCGAGCGCCCCGAACGACAGGACGAAGACGAGCGCGAGCCAGCGCCACAGCCGGGAATTCCGGATCATGTCGATCTCCTTCGAACGCCGCTGCGCGAAGAGGCATCGGCAATGCATCAATCCTAGGAACGCGCCGCGCGTCCACCCTTGATCGTCGTCAAGCCGACGGGGCGCGCGCGGCGATCCCGCGTCGCGCGCGCCGCGGTCGCAAAGATGCATTGACGATGCTCAATGGGGCCACGGCGCCGCCGTCCTAACTTCCGGATCCATCGACGACACCGTTTTCGAGGAGTTCACGATGGATGCCCATTCATTCGACAGGATCCGCCGCCGTCTCGGCCTGCTGCTGGCGGTCTGCCTGTCCGCCGCCGCGCATGGCGCATCGGCCGCTGGCGCCGCGGGGCCCGGGGACTTCGGCCCGCCGCAGGGCGAGCCCATCCATGCGCAGCTCACGAGCCCGCCGTTCGTGCCGCCGCCGATCCACCGCAACCATCCGGCGCGCGTGATCGTCGACCTCGAGGTCGTGGAGCATCGCATGCCCATCTCCGAAGGCGTCAACTACACGTTCTGGACCTTCGGCGGCACGGTGCCGGGCAGCTTCATCCGCGTGCGGCAGGGCGACACGGTGGAGTTCCACCTCAAGAACGACCCGGGCAACAAGATGGCCCACAACATCGACCTGCACGGCGTGACCGGGCCGGGCGGCGGCGCGGCGTCCAGCTTCACGGCCCCGGGGCACGAATCGCAGTTCACCTTCAAGGCGCTCAACGAGGGCGTCTACGTGTACCACTGCGCCACCGCGCCCGTGGGCATGCACATCGCCAACGGGATGTACGGCCTCATCCTCGTCGAGCCGCCGCAGGGCCTGCCCAAGGTCGACCACGAGTACTACGTGATGCAGGGCGACTTCTACACCGGCGGCCGCTACCGCGAGAAGGGCGACCAGCCGTTCGACATGGAGAAGGCGATCGACGAGCGCCCGACCTACGTGCTGTTCAACGGCAGCGAGGGCGCGCTGACGGGCGACAAGGCGCTCAAGGCGCGCGTCGGCGAGACGGTGCGGCTGTTCGTCGGCAACGGCGGGCCGAACCTGGTCTCGAGCTTCCACGTGATCGGCGCGATCTTCGACCAGGTGCGCTTCGAGGGCGGCACCAACGTGCAACGCAATGTCCAGACGACGCTGATCCCGGCGGGCGGCGCGGCGGTCGCGACCTTCCGCACGCGGGTGCCGGGCAGCTACGTGCTCGTCGACCACTCGATCTTCCGCGCGTTCAACAAGGGCGCCCTGGCGATCCTCAAGGTCGACGGCGAGCCGGACAAGTCGATCTACTCGGGCAAGGAGCTGGACTCGGTCTACCTCGGCGACCGCTCGCGCCCGAACCTCGAGGCCGTGGCCGCGGCCACCGCCTCGGCGCAGCGGGGCACGCTGTCGCTGCAGGACCAGGTCAAGGCCGGCGAAGCGCTGTTCACGGGCACCTGCTCGGTCTGCCACCAGGCCGACGGCGCCGGCATCCCGGGCGTCTTCCCGCCGCTGGCCAAGTCCGACTTCCTCGCCGCCGACACGCAGCGCGCGATCGGCATCCCGCTGCGCGGGCTCACGGGCAAGGTCACGGTCAACGGCACGGCCTACGACTCGGTCATGCCGCCCATGAGCCAGCTCAACGACGACGAGGTCGCGAACATCCTGACCTTCGTCCTGAACAGCTGGGGCAACCCGGGTGGCCGCATCTCCGCGGACGACGTGCGGCAGGTGCGGGCCCAGGCCGCCGGCGGCGCGCCTGCTGCGGCCCATTGAGCCATGCCGCGGGCCATGACTGCGGGGATCGCCCTGGCCGGGGCGATCGCGGCGACGGGGGCGAGCGCGGCGGACTACGTGCCGCTGCCGGCCGGCGACTTCACGAGCGTCCTGCCGCAGGGCGCGACGTCCGGCTCGACCGCG
>DASVLN010001005.1:0-5467 GCA_036384855.1 Burkholderiaceae bacterium
GACGAGCGCGACCGGGCGCACCGGGCTGGCCGCGCCCGCGAGCTCGTAGGCGCGCCGGTGCGGCGTGGCGTCGGCGTGGCGGTGGTCGTTCGACATGATCCCTACAATGACCTCGATGCAGCGCAATGACTCGCCCGGCGACGCGGGCGCCCCGACGGATGCCTCCGACGCCGGCGTGCCGGCGCTCGTGGAACGCATCGCCTCGCTCATGGCCGCCGCGGGCGGCTGGATGCCGTTCGACGAGTTCATGGCGGAGGCGCTGTACGCGCCCGGCCTGGGCTACTACAGCGGCGGGCGGCGCATCTTCGGCCTGGGGCCGGCCGGCGGCAGCGATTTCGTCACCGCACCCGAATTGTCGCCGTTTTTCGGCCGTGCGCTGGCGGTCCAGGTGCGCGAAGCGTTGACGATGACCGGGCTGGAGCGCGTCTTCGAGTTCGGCGCCGGCAGCGGCGCGCTCGCCGAGGCGCTGCTCGAGGCGCTGGACGCCGACGACGCGGACGACGACGGCGTCCTGCGTCCGCCCGTGGATTACGTGATCGTCGAGCTCTCGGGCGCGTTGCGCGAGCGCCAGCAGCAGCGCCTCGCGCGCTTCGCGCCGCGGGTGCGCTGGCTCGACGCCTGGCCCGAGCGCATCGAGGGCGTCGTCGTGGGCAACGAGGTGCTCGACGCGATGCCCGTGAAGCTGGTCGCTCGCCGCGAGGGGCGCTGGCACGAGCGCGGCGTCGTCGACGCCCGGGTCGAGGGCCGCGCGTCCGGCGCGCGCTTCGCCTTCGCCGACCTCGACGAGCCCTTCGCGCTGGAGGGCGAGACCCAGGCCGCCGAAGCGCTGGCCGCCGACGTCTTCGTCGAGGGCACGGTCACCGAGATCCACCCGACCGCCGAGGCCTTCGTCGCCAGCCTCGCCGAGCGCCTCGTGCGCGGGGTGGCGCTGCTGGTCGACTACGGCTTTCCCGAACACGAGTACTACCACCCGCAGCGCACCGGCGGCACCCTGATGTGCCACCGCGGCCACCTCGCCGACACCGACCCGCTCGTCGACGTCGGCGCCAAGGACATCACGGCCCACGTCAACTTCAGCGGCATCGCGCTGGCGGCGCAGGAGGCGGGGCTGGCGGTGCTCGGCTACACCTCGCAGGCGCACTTCCTCATCAACTGCGGCCTGGCCGACCTGCTCGCGGGCGCCAGCGTGGGCGAGCGCGCGAATGCGCAGAAGCTCATCAACGAGCACGAGATGGGGGAGCTGTTCAAGGTGCTGGCGGTGGCGCGCGGGGTGGAGTTCGAGCCGGTCGGATTCCGCGTGGGGGACCGGACGCACCGGCTTTGATTCGGGGTGGGACGGGCGCCGATGCCCTGCGCGGTGCTGACGCTCGGGCCGCCGCCGCGTTCCGGTTCGTCGCGCGGATCTGCACTTCGTCCGGGTGGCGCCGCGAGTCGTCGCAAGTCGCTGGGAGGCTGGCGGGCAAAGGACGAAAGTCCGGTCATCGGATCACGCAACGCGATCCAGCCGGACAACCAACGCACACGGAGCCCACCATGACCAAGACCATCACGTCGCAAGCCATCGCCGCCGTCCTCGCCGTCGCCACGACCTTCGCGACCGCGTCGGGCGTGACCCACGTCGCCAGCCGGCAGTTCGCGGCGGCGGAGAAGGCCGCGATGTCGCAGACGGGCGAGCAGGTCGCCAGCGTGCAGCATGTCGTGGTCGTCGCGCATCGCCTCGCCTGAGCGGCGAGCGTATCTCGTGACACGGCGTCGCACGACGCCCGGGATTCATCGGCGCCGAAGCGCTCGGAGCGCGGATCACGCCGCGTCCGGAGCCGGCAGCCATTTCTCGAGCGAGTCCTTCAACAGGCGCAATCGAAGCGGCTTGGTCAGGTAGTCGTTCATGCCGGCGCCCAGCCTTGGCCGCATCGCCGCGCAGCGCATCGGCCGTGAGGGCGATGATCGGGATCGGCCGTTGCGTCCCGGACGGCCGCGTCGCCTCGGCCCGGCGGATCGCCTCGGCGAGCGCGTAGCCGTCCAGCACGGGCATGTGCAGGTCGGTCAACAGCAATGCGTAGCTGCCCCGCGCCCACATGTCCAGCGCCGCCTGGCCGTCGCCCGCGATCTCGACACGATAGCCGAGCATCTCGAGTTCGCGGCGGATCACGATCTGGTTGACCTCGTCGTCTTCGGCGACCAGCACCAGCCGGCCTCGAGCGTCCGCCTGCTCCGCGGGAATCGCCTGCATCCCTGGTTCCTGCTCGTCCCGGGGACGGCCCTGTTGTCCATCCTCGACGACGATCCGGTCGGCGGCGATCGCCACCGCCGCCAGCAGTTCCGATCGACGCAGCAGCAATCCGCCCGCAGCGACGATGCCCCGATCGAGCTTGCACACTGCGGCCCGCCGCTCGGGATCGAGCACCAGGTGGCGCGCCCCCTGGACGCTGGCGAATTCCGCGCAATGCGACGACACGGCCTCTCTCTCGATCGATGCCTGGTGGATGAAGACCGGTGTCGACACGCCTGCGGCAGCCGCGATGGCCGAGCGGGTGTCCGGCGCGAGGGTCACGAGCGCGCCGGCATGTTCAAGGTAGCTGCGCAGGTCGGCGTCGCCTTCGTGGCTCCCCACGAGGATGCAGGCCACTCCGCTCAGATCGCTCGCGGCGGAAGGCGGCGAGGCGTCTGCCGGCTCGATCGGCAGGGTGGCGACGAAGGTCGAGCCGACGCCGACCTCGCTGCTCACCTCGATCTGCCCGCGCATCAGGTCGACCAGGCGCTTGCTGATGGCCAGGCCCAGGCCGCTGCCTCCGAAGCGCCGCGTGGTGGAGGACTCCGCCTGGGTAAACGGCGCGAACAAGGTGGCCTGGGCCTCTGCCGACATGCCGATCCCGTTGTCCTGCACGCGGAGCACCACGGTGGGCGTCGGGCTGTCGCCCGCCTCTGCACGCACCGACACGCTCCCGTCCTTCCCGGGGCGCCCGCCACTGAACTTCACGGCGTTGTTCAGCAGGTTCATCAATATCTGGCGCAGGCGCGTGGGGTCGGCGAGGATCCGAAGCGGAAGGCGTGGATCGACGAACACGCGCAGCTTGACATTCCTCTGCTGCGCGACGGGAACCAGGGTGTCACAGACGCTTTCCACCAACTCGTGCAGGACGACCGGTTCGCGCTCGAGCTCGATCTTGCCGGCCTCGATCTTGGAGAAATCGAGGATGTCGTCGACGACGCCCAGGAGGGCGAAGGCCGAGGTGCGTATCGTCCGGATGGTGTCGCGCAGCTCGGGGGACAGCTCGGTGTGCGAGAGCACTTCGATCATGCCGAGTACCCCGTTCATCGGCGTCCTGATCTCGTGGCTCATCGCCGCCAGGAAGGCGCTCTTGGCGCGATTCGCCGCGTCCGCGGCCTGGCGCGCCAGGTGCAGTTCAAGCGTTCGCTCGATCACCCGTTGCTCCAGCGCTTCATTGGCCACGCGCACTTCCTCCTTCGCACGCGCCTGCTCGCTGATGTCGACGCTGAGGACGGTCACCCCGTCGGACGTCGGCACGACGCCCACGAGGAATCGGCCATGGAGTCCGCCAGGCGATACGGCATCGACTTCCTTGCGCAGCGGCACGCGGTCGTCCATGCATCGCTGGACGAGTGCGACGAGGTCTGGCGACTCGGTGCCGGCAGGCGCCTGGGTGACGATGCGCCCGACAAGCGCCGCGATCGGTCGGCCCGCCTGCCTCGCCGCCTCCGGATTGGCATAGCGACATCGCCCGCCGGCGTCGAAGATCTGGCAGCCTTCGAGCAGGTGGTCAAGGGTCAGGAGGTGCGTCTGCGCCGTGTCTCGAAGCGCCTGCGTCATCTCGTCGCGCTGGCTGGTGTCGTCGAACGCAACCAGGACGAACGGCTTCTCGTTCTTGCCCAGACCCAGGCCGACCAGGACGGGAAAGACCTCTCCGCCCTTGCGGCGCGCGTGCAGGCTCGGCCAGGCCCGGGGTACCGCGTCGCCCAGCGTCGCGCTCTCCAGCTTCGAGACCATGTGCTGGAATACCAGGAGGTCATCGCCGGGAAGAAGGTCGCTGACGTGGAGTCGAAGCGCTTCTGCGCGTGACCAGCCGAACGTCCTCTCCGCTTGTGGATTGAATTCGATCACGGCGCCGTCGTCATCGATCTTCACCAGCGCGTCGTGCGACAGGTCGTACAGGTCCGCCAACTGCCGTCGGGATGTCGCGGCCGACGCCTCCGCGTTGGCGGCCCGGGCCGCCTCGTCGCGAAGCTGGAGCAACGAGGCCACGAGCTGCCGGCCGGCCGCCTCCAGCTGGTCGCTCTGCCCGACGCCAAGCCGCATCTGCGCGAGAACCACCTCCTGCTGGAGCCGTTGCAGTTCCGCACGGCGCTGCCCCGCCGCTTCGTGGAATTGCGCGATGTCGGCAGCGGCGTCGCGCGGCGGCGCCGGCGGCGAAGTCGGAGGTGTCTCGGACACGGAACGGGCCTGTGATGGCTACGGGAAGTGCTTTCCTTGCGCCCGGCGAAACCAGGAAGCCGCGGTCGAAACGATGCGCATCGTTCATGCGGGCGGTTGAGCGGCGTCAAGTGCGGGCCGGTTCTTTGGCTATCCTTGCGGCATGTACGCCCAGTTCTTCGGCCTCAAGCAGAAGCCGTTCTCCATCGCGCCCGATCCGCGCTACCTCTTCATGAGCGAGCGCCATCGCGAGGCGCTGGCGCACCTGCTCTACGGCGTGCAGGGCGGCGGCGGGTTCGTGCTGCTGACGGGGGAGATCGGCGCGGGCAAGACGACGGTCTGCCGCTGCTTCCTCGAGCAGATCCCGCAGCGCTGCAACGTCGCCTACATCTTCAACCCGAAGCTGACGGTGATGGAGCTGCTGGCCACCGTCTGCCACGAGTTCGGCATCCCGGTGCCGGCGCTGACGGCGGCGGGCACGCCGACCACGGTCAAGGACTACGTCGACGCGCTCAACCAGTACCTGCTGCGCACCCACTCGGTCGGCCAGAACAACCTCCTGATCATCGACGAGGCGCAGAACCTCGCGCCGGAGGTGCTGGAACAGCTGCGCCTGCTCACCAACCTCGAGACGAGCGAGCGCAAGCTGCTGCAGATCGTCCTCATCGGCCAGCCGGAGCTGCGCGAGATGCTGGCGCGGCCGGAGCTCGAGCAGCTCGCGCAGCGCGTGATCGCACGTTTCCACCTCGAGGCGCTGTCGGCCAAGGAGACCGCGCAGTACATCGCGCACCGGCTCGCGGTAGCCGGGCTGAAGGGCGCGCTGCCGTTCGACGCCGCCGCGATCGCGCGCATCCACCAGCTCACGCGCGGCGTGCCGCGGCGGATCAACCTGCTGTGCGACCGTGCGCTGCTGGGCGGCTATGCGAGCGGCAGGTCGCGCGTCGACCGCGCGATCGTGGACAAGGCGGCGCTGGAGGTCTTCGGCCCGCGCGCCGTCGCGGGCGGCATGCCGGGGGCGCGGCCGTGGCGTCCGCTGGC
>DASVLN010001006.1:0-1504 GCA_036384855.1 Burkholderiaceae bacterium
GCGGCGACCTCGTCGAGCGCCGCGAGGATGCGCCGCCCGCGCGGCGTCAGGTACTTGCCCATGCCGCCGCCGCGCGCGCTCTTGCCGAGGTCGGCCTGCGAGCGGTACTTGCCCGTGAGGAAGCCCGACGCGAGGCTGAAGTAGGTGATGACGCCCAGCCCCTCGCCGATCGCGAGCTCGCGCAGCGGGCCGTCGAAGCCGGCGCGGTCGTGCAGGTTGTACTCGGGCTGCAGCACCTGGTACTCGGGCAGCCCGCCGGCGCGCGCGACGCGCAGCGCGTCGCCAACCTGGCGCGCGTCGAAGTTGGAGCAGCCGATCGCCCGCACCTTGCCCGCGGCGATCAGGCGGCGATAGGCCTCCAGCGTCTCCTCGTGCGGCGTCGCGGGGTCGGGCCGGTGCGACTGGTAGAGGTCGATCACCTCGGTGCGCAGGCGGCGCAGCGAGTCCTCGACGGCCTGCTCGATCCAGCGCCGGCCCAGGCCCTTGCGATCGCCGCCCATGTCCGAGCCGACCTTGGTGAACAGCAGCACCTTCGCGCGCCGCGTCGACTTGCCGTCGAGCCAGCGGCCGATGATCGACTCCGACTCGCCGCCGGCGTGCCCGGGCACCCAGCGCGAGTAGACGTCGGCGGTATCGATCGCGTTGAAGCCGGCATCGACGAAGGCGTCGAGCAGCTCGAAGCTGCGCGCCTCGTCGGCCGTCCAGCCGAACACGTTGCCGCCGAAGACCAGCGGCGCGATGCGCAGGCCGGTCTTGCCGAGGGGACGCAGTTCCATCGTCATCGTCGAGCTCCTCCATGCGGGATGAGGGCCGACTATCGCCCGGAACGCACGCGGCCCGCGCGCGGCGGGCCGAAATCCCTTCGCAGGCGCGGGCACGCGGCCCGCGTCGCGCCGCCGTCAATTCCAGCCGGCGTCGACCTTGAACTCCTGCGCGGTGCAGGCGCGGCCGTCGTCGGCGGCGAGGAACAGCACCATCTGCGCGATCTCGTCGGGCTGCAGCTTGTCGGGCAGGCACTGGTTGCGGCGGATCGCCTCCTCGCCCTCGGGCGTCAGCCATTTCTCGACCTGGCGCTGCGTCATCACCCAGCCCGGCGAGACCGTGTTGATGCGGATGCGGTCCTTGCCCAGCGGGCCCGCGAGCCCGCGCGTCAGGCCGTTGACCGAGGACTTGGCGATCGCGTAGCACGGGTATTCGCCCGCCTTGGTCTGCCAGCCGGTGGAGCCGAAGTTGACGATGGAGCCGCCGCCCAGGCGCCGCATGCCCGGCACCACGGCCTGGATCGCGAAGAAGGCCGGGCGCTCGTTGATCGCCATGCGGCCGTCCCAGTAGTCGACGGTGACCGACTCGAGCGTGTGGCGGTCGTCGCTCGCGACGTTGTTCACGAGCACGTGGAAGTCGCCCAGCGCCGCGGCCGCGTCGGCGATGGCGGCCTGCAGCGCGGCGATGTCGCGCACGTCGCAGGCGCGCCACCACGGCGCCGGCAGGCCGCGCGACTCGATCG
>DASVLN010001007.1:0-1761 GCA_036384855.1 Burkholderiaceae bacterium
CTCGCGCGCGAACGCGAGGCAGCCGTCGACCGCCTGCGCGTCGCTCACGACGACCGGCCGCACCGGATGCCGGCGCGCCTCGTCGAAGGCCTGGCGCGCGACCTGCCGCGCGCCCAGCGAGGTGGCGATGCTCGTGATCGCCGGCAGCGTCACGCGCTCGCCCGCGGCCAGGGACTGCGCGAGCGAGTCGGCGCCCATCGTCTCGACCGCCACGACGGGCACGTCGTCCCAGCCCTGGCGGCGCAGGCCCTCGATCACGCCGCACATCAGCCCGCCGCCGCCGACCGACAGCACGACCGCGTCCGGCCGCAGGCCCTTGGCCGCGACCTCGTCGACCAGGCTCGCGTGCCCGGCCCACAGCAGCGGGTCGTCGAACGGATGGACGTAGGCGTCGTCCGGACGCAGGCTCGCGCGCAGGTGGGCGTCGGCCTCGGCCCATGAGGCGCCGTGCACGACGACCTGCGCGCCCTGCGCGGCGATCAGCGCCTTCGCGCGTTCGCCGGTGGACTCGGGCACGACGACCGTGACCGGCACGCGCAGCTGCCGCCCGCAGTGCGCGACCGCCAGGCCCGCGTTGCCGCCCGACGAGGACATGAAGCGCGTCGCCCCCGCGCGGGCGCGCGTCTCGCAGGCGTGGCCGATGCCGCGCATCTTGAACGAGCCGCTGGGCTGCAGCGCCTCCATCTTGAGCCAGACCTCGCGCCCGGTGGCGTGCGAGAAGGCGGTCGAGTGCAGCAGCGGAGTCTCGAGATGCAGGGTCATGCGGCGATTATGGCCAGCGGCAGGAGCGCCGCGTCGTCGCGCCCGGCGGCGCTTCGTCCTGCGGCCGGCGGCTCAGCGCTCGTCGAGCAGCACGACGTCGGTCGTCGCCCGCGCGACGCAGGGCAGCACGAAGCCGTCGTGCCGCTCCTCGGGGCTGAGGCCCGGCCACTCGATCTCGTAGACGACCGCGCCCGCGCCCAGGCGGCACATGCAGGTGCGGCAGGTGCCGTTGCGGCAGGAGCTGCGCAGCGGCGCGAGCGCGCGCAGGGCGGCCTTCAGGATGGTCTCGTCGGCGCGCGCCTCGAAGCGCTGGCCCGTGGGCTGCCAGGTGATCGCGTGGACCGGAACGGGGACGGCAGGCCGGGCGTGGCTCATCGCGGCGATTGTCGCGCGGTTCAGGCCAGCGGCTCGAGCGACTGCAGCATCGTCGGGATCAACTCGCTGACGGTCGGGTGGATGTGCATGGTGCGCGAGATCGCGGTGTAGGGCAGTCCCGCCTGCATGACGTCGAGGAGGGCGTGGATCGCCTCGTCGCCCTCGATGCCGAGGATCGTCGCGCCCAGCAGGCGTCGCGTGCCGGCGTCGACCAGCGCCTCCATGAAGCCCTCGGTCTCGCCGCGCTCGCGTGCGCGGCCGACGCGGCTCATCGGCAGCCGCCCGACCAGCACCCGCCGGCCCGAGGCGCGTGCCATCGTCTTGTTCATGCCGACGCGCGCGAGCGGCGGGTCGGTGTACAGCGCATAGGCCATGGCGCGTTCGTCGACGCTGCGCGGGTCGTTCTCCAGCAGGTTGGCCGCGACGACCTCGTGGTCGTGGTACGAGGTGTGCGTGAAGGCGCCGCGCCCGTTGACGTCGCCCAGCGCCCACACGCCCGGCGCGCGCGTGCGCAGCTGCGCGTCGACGGCGAGGTGGCCGTCCTGCTCCGGCGCGAGGCCGGCGAGCTCGAGCCCCAGGCCGTCGGTGTTGGGCCGGCGCCCGATCGCGACCAGCAGGTGGCTG
>DASVLN010001008.1:0-2295 GCA_036384855.1 Burkholderiaceae bacterium
CGCGCCGTTGCGCAACGCGGCGCACCGCGCCTGGCTGCGCGCGAAGCCTGGACGGCGTGGCTCAGCGCAGCGCGGTGCTGGGCGCGACGTCGAGCCGGCGGCGCGCGGCCTCGAGGTCGTCGACGGTGTCGATGTCGAACAGCACGCCGGCGTCGTCGAGCTCGACGGGTGCGGTCGGATAGCGCGCGAGCAGGCGCCGCGCGCCCTCGTCGCCCTTGAGCACGACGAGCTCGGAGAACAGCTCCGCCGCGAAGCCGACCGGATGCCCGCGCCGCCCGTGGTGCTGGGCGTAGGCGATGGGCTGCTGGTCCAGCGCCTCGGCCACCGCGCGCAGCGTCGCGGGCTGCACGAAGGGCATGTCGCCCGGCAGCACGAGCCAGCCGCCCGCGCTCGCATGGATCGACACGCCGGCGGCGATCGAGTCGCCCATGCCCCAGGTCGGCTGCGACGAGGTGTCGACCACGACGCAGTCGCCCGGGTCGACCAGCCCGCGCGCCTCGCCGACCAGCGTCTCGGCCACGACGAGCACGACCGGCAGCTCGGAAGCCAGGGCGTTGCGCAAGGTGCGCACGAGCACGCTGTCGCGTCCCAACGGCTCGCTGAGCTTGTGACGCGTCCCGCGATATCGGCTCCCTGCGCCTGCAGCCAGCACGACGACGGCCGGTTCATTTTTCATGGGCGCTCATGCGCGGCCTCGCGAAGCTGCCGCGCATCGAATTTGGTGATGTGCACGAAGAATCGTTGCCAATGGCCGTTTGAACCAGTGGGACGTTTACCTAAGGCGTTCCCCTAAACTTCGCGCATGGACGATCTCTCCCGACAGCGCAAGAGCTACGAGCGCGACGCGCTCGACGAAGACGACGCGGCGGCCGACCCGCTGCGCCAGTTCTCCGCATGGATGGACGAGGCCTTCGCCGCGAAGGTCCCGGAGCCCAACGCGATGACGCTCGCGACGGTGGGCGCCGATGGCCGACCGTCGACGCGCATCGTGCTCATCAAGGGCTTCGACGAGCGCGGCATCGTCTGGTACACGAACTACGGGAGCCGCAAGGGCCGCGAGCTCGAGGCGCATCCCTTTGCGGCGCTGCAGTTCCACTGGGTCGAGCTCGAGCGCGTGGTGCGCATCGAGGGCGCGGTCGAGCGCACGAGCGACGCGGAGTCCGACGCCTACTTCGCGTCGCGGCCGCTGGACTCACGCATCGGTGCGTGGGCCTCGCCGCAGAGCGAGGTGATCGAGTCGCGCGCGGTGCTCGTGGGCAACGCGGCCAAGTTCGCGGCGAAGTTCCTGATGAGCCCGCCGCGGCCGCCGCACTGGGGCGGCTTCCGGCTCAGGCCCGACGCCTGGGAGTTCTGGCAGGGGCGCAAGTCGCGCCTGCACGACCGGCTGCGCTACCGCCTCGTCGAGGGTGCGTGGGTGCGCGAGCGGCTGGCGCCCTGACGCGGCCCGGCGCGCGGCGCGGCGTGGAATCGATTCCATCCGCACCGCGATCGCCTCGGTCAGCGCCATTCGGCGCCCCTGCGCCAGCCCCGACGGGGCGACCGCATGGGCTCAGACGGCGTCGCGCAGCCGATCGCGGAAGACCTTGCGGAACTTCTCGACCTTGGGCCCGACCACCGCCGCGCAGTAGCCCTGGTGCGGGTTGTTGGCGAAGTAGTGCTGGTGGTAGTCCTCGGCGGCCGAGTAGTTGTCCAGCTTCGCGACCTCCGTGACGACGCGGCCGCCCAACGCCTCGTTCGCCTCGGCCAGCACGCGCCGGATGACGGGCAGCTGCGACTCGTCCGACCAGTAGATGCCCGAGCGGTACTGCGTGCCGACGTCGTTGCCCTGGCGGTCGCGCGTGGTCGGGTCGTGGGTCGCGAAGAAGACCTTGAGCACGTCCTCGAGCGGCAGCACGTGCGGGTCGAAGCGCACGCGCACGACCTCGGCGTGGCCCGTGCGGCCGGTGCAGACCTGCCCGTAGCTCGGCGCGACGGCGTGGCCGTTGCTGTAGCCGGACTGCACGTCCACGACGCCGCGCAGCTGCTCGAACACCGCCTCGACGCACCAGAAGCACCCGCCGGCCAGCGTGATGGTCTCGATCGCTTCGCTCATTCGTCCACTCCTGTCGGATGCGCGCGCGGCCCCGCGCCGCGCGCAACGGTCGCACATGATGCCGCGCCGGCGCGTTGCAAGGGCGACGCCACAATGCGCCCATGCTCTCGGACTGGTTGACGTCGATCGGGGCGGGCGGGCTCAAGCCCGTGCTCGCGGAATTCGTGCTGCCCCCCGTGCCGCTGCTGGCGCTGGCGCTCGTC
>DASVLN010001009.1:0-2522 GCA_036384855.1 Burkholderiaceae bacterium
AGCCGGCAAGGGCCGGCACCGGCGCCTTCGCGACCGCGCTGCGGCCGCCGCCGTTGGCCGCGACGATGCGCGCGACCTCGGCATCGGCGTCGCGCTCCAGCGAGTCGAACACCGTGGTCGACGCGACGGCGCCCTGCGACGAGGCGCGCGGCGCCGTCGCGAGCATGCTGCCGTCTTCGTTCGAGACGTCGACGGTCGCCGTCATCGACAGGCCCACGCTCAGCGGGCGCTTGGCGATCTCGTTCGGATCGAGCGAGATGCGCACCGGCACGCGCTGCACGACCTTGATCCAGTTGCCCGTCGCGTTCTGGGCCGGCAGCAGCGAGAAGGCGGCCCCCGTGCCGGCGCCCAGGCCCTCGACCTTGCCGTGGTACACGACGTGCTTGCCGTAGACGTCGGCCTCCAGCGTCGCCGGCTGGCCGATGCGCAGGCGCTCGAGCTGGCCTTCCTTGAAGTTGGCGTCGACCCAGGCGTGGTCGAGCTGCACCACCGACATCAGCGGGACGCCCGCCTGCACGCGCTGCCCGACCTGCACGCTGCGGCGCGCGACGAGGCCGCTGACCGGCGCCGGCACCTCGGTGCGTTGCACGTCCAGCCACGCCGCGCGCACGCGCGCGGCGGCGTTCTGCACGGTCGGGTGGTCGGCGACGGTGGTGCCCTCGGTCTGCGTCTGGTTGGCCGCGAGCTGCTCGCGTGCCGCGTCGTAGGCCGACTTGGCCGCGGTGTACGCGCTCTTGTACGAGGCGAGCTGCTGCAGCGCGTGGTCGTATTCCTCGCGGCCGACCGCCCCCGAGCCGACCAGCGGCTGGCGGCGCTTGACGTCGTCCTCGGCGCGCGCGAGATCGGCGGAGGTGCGCGTCACGTCGGCCAGCTTGGCGTCCATCTGCGCCTGCAGCGTCGAGTTGTTGGCGTACAGGTTGCGCGCCTGGCGCACCGTCTGTGCAAGGTTGGCCTCGGCCTGGTCGAGCGCGACCCGCGCGTCGGCCTGGTCGAGCTTGACCAGCGGCGTGCCGGCCTTCACGTAGTCGGTGTCGTCGGCGTTGATCGCCGTGACGGTGCCGCCGACCTGCGCGGTGATCTGCACGACGTTGGCCTGCACGTAGGCGTTGTCGGTGCTCTCGGAGTGGCGGCCGTTGATCCAGTACCAGGCGCCGTAGCCGCCGCCGACCACGAGGACGGCGACCGCGATCGCGGTGAGCGCCGTGCGGCGCTTGGGATTGCCGGCAGGGGCGGAGGGTGCGGCGGGGGTGTTGGCGGGAGCGTTCATGGTGTGCGTTTCGGTGTGTGTTGCGGGCTTGGGCCGGGCGGGGTCGGCGCGTCAGGCCGGCGTGTGGGCGTCGTTCGTGGACACGGCGGAGGCAGCGGGCGCCGTCGCGGCGGCGGACTGCTGCGACCAGCCGCCGCCCAGCGCCTTCATCAGCTGGGCCTGCACGTCCAGCGCGCGCCAGCGCAGGTCGACGTCGGCCTTGCGCTGCGCGAGCACCTGCGTCTCGGCGTTGAGCACGACCAGCTGGTTGCCCAGGCCCTGGGCGTAGCGCTGCTGCGAGTACTTGTAGCTGTCCTCGGCCGAGGCGAGCGCCTGCGACTGCTGGGCCTGCTGGCGCGCGATCGAGGCCGACGAGCTCGCCGCGTCGGCGGCCTCGTGCACGGCGTCGATGACGCTCTCGTTGTAGGCGTCGACCGCGGCGTCGCGCAGCGCGTTCTTGCCGCGCAGCTGGGCGCGCAGCGTGCCGCCCTCGAAGATCGGCAGGTGCAGCGCGGGGCCGACGTTCCACACGCGGCTCGGCCATTCGAGCAGGTTGCCCAGGCTGAGCGAGTTCACCCCGAAGCTCGCGCTGAGGTTGATGTCCGGATAGAACGCGGCCTTCTGCGCCTGCACCTCGTAGCCCGAGGCCTCGACGCGCGCGCGCGCCGCCGCGATGTCGGGCCGGCGCGCGAGCAGGTCGGCGCCGATCGCCGCCGGCTGCGGCGCGGCATGCAGCTGCGCGAGGGTCGGGCTCGCGGCGTCGAGCGCGTCCATCGGCTGGGCGGTCAGCGCGGCAAGCTGGTGGCGCGTGAGCGTGATCTGCTCGTCGATCGCCTCGATCTGCGCCTTCGTGTCGGGGATCGCGCCCTCGCCTTCCAGGCGCTCGACGACCGTGTCGAGGCCGGCCTTCACGCGCTGCTCGACCAGCGACAGCATCTGCGTACGCTGCTGCAGCGTGCGGTTCGCGACCTCGCGCTGGCTCTCCAGGCGCGCGAGCTGCAGGTAGGTGCGCACCACGGCGACGGCCAGCTGCTGCGCGGCGACGTCCGCGTCGGCCTGCGCGGCGCGCGCTTGGCCGAGCGCCGAGCGCAGCTCGTTGCGGGTGCGGCCGAAGACGTCGGCGTCCCAGCCCAGGCCCAGCTGCACGGTCCCGTTGTTGTAGACCGCGCCGCCATACGGGGGCGGGTAGATGCTGTTCTCCGTGAAGCGCTGGCGCACGACCGAGGCGTCGAGCGCGACCTGCGGCGCCTCGCCGCCGCGCACGGCGTCGGCGACG
>DASVLN010001010.1:0-3584 GCA_036384855.1 Burkholderiaceae bacterium
CGCCCGCCCGCCGCGAGCCCGGGGCCGCGCATCACGGCTCGAGGCACGCGCGCCGCGCCGCGGCGATCCGCACCGGCTCGAACGAGCGCCGATGCCACTCGCACGGCCCGTGCTCGTCGAGCGCCGCCAGGTGCTGCGCCGTCGAATAGCCCTTGTGCGCCGCGAAGCCGTACTGCGGCCAGCGCTGCTCGTGCTCGACGCAGATCTGGTCGCGCGTGACCTTGGCGAGGATGGACGCCGCCGAGATCGACGCCACCGACGCGTCGCCGCCCACCACCGCCTCCGCGGCATAGCGCCAGCGCGGCAGGCGGTTGCCGTCGACCAGCACGCGCTGCGGCGGCAGGCGCAGGCCGTCGACCGCGCGCTTCATCGCGAGCATCGTCGCGTGCAGGATGTTGAGCGTGTCGATCTCCTCGACCGAGGCTTCGGCGACGCAGAACGCGAGCGCCTTGGCGCGGATCTCGTCGAACAGGCGCTCGCGCTGCAGCGGCGTCAGCACCTTCGAGTCGTTCAGCCCCTTGATGCGCTTCTGGTCGTCCAGGATCACCGCCGCCGCCACGACCGGGCCGGCCAGCGGCCCGCGGCCGGCCTCGTCGACGCCGGCGACCAGGGCGATGCCGTCGTCAAAGCGCAGCTTGATCTGTTCAGGCGTGGAGGACTTGCGCGATGGCATCGGCGGACTCCCGCACCGTGTCGCGGCGCAGCAGGTGGTGCAATTCGTGGAATCGTAGCCGCACGCGCTCCCGCTGCGCAACGTCGTCCAGCTGGACGAAGGTCGCGTCGGCGAGCGCCGCGGGCGTGGCGGCCTCCTGCAGCAGCTCCGGGACGATGAAGTCGCGGCAGAGCACGTTGGGCAGGCCGACCCAGGGCTGGTAGCGCATGCGCTTCATGCGCATCGCGTTGAAGCGGTTCAGGGCGTAGGCGATCACCATCGGCCGCTTGAACAGCGCGGCCTCGAGCGTGGCCGTGCCGCTGGCGACCATCGCCGCGTCGCATGCGGCCAGCGCCTCGTGCGACTGGCCGTCGAGCAGGTCGAGGGCGAGGTTGGGCGCGAACTCGCGCACCATCGGCTCGAGCAGCGTGCGCATGCCCGGGGCGACCGGCACGACGAAGCGCAGCGCCGGACGCCGCGCTGCCATCAGGCGCGCCGCCCTGAGCATGCGCGGCGCGATGTGCGCGATCTCGCTGCGGCGGCTGCCGGGCAGCAGCGCGACGACCTCGGTGTCCGCGGGCAGCATGAGCGTCGCGCGCGCGGCCGCGCGCGGTGGCTCGATCGGGATCACCTCGGCCAGCGGATGGCCCACGAAGGTCGCGCGGATGCCGTGCGCACGCAGCAGGTCGGGCTCGAACGGGAACAGGCACAGCACGTGGTCTGCGGCCGCGCCCAGCGTCTTCACGCGCTCGCCGCGCCAGGCCCAGATCGACGGGCAGACGAAATGCACCGTCTTGATGCCGGCCGCGCGCAGGCGCTTCTCGAGGCCGAAGTTGAAGTCGGGCGCGTCGACGCCGACGAAGACGTCCGGGCGCTCGGCGATCAGGCGGTCGCCGAGGTCGTCGCGCAGCTTGAACAGCGAGCGCAGGTGCAGCAGCACGTCGACGTAGCCGAAGAACGAGAGCCGCTCCGCCGGCCACCAGGCGTCGAAGCCCAGGCCGACCAGCCTCGGCCCGCCGATGCCCGCGGCCGTCATCGCCGGCCAGCGCGCCTTCATGCCCTGCAGCAGCAGGCTCGCGAGCAGGTCGCCCGAGGCCTCGCCCGCGACGAGGCCCACGCGCAGCGCGGACTCGTCCACCACCAGGCTCGGGCGGAACGGGCGCGGCACGTGCGCCGCGGGAGGATCGGCGTGCGTGTCGCTCATGGGAAGAGCTAGCGCACCAGGCCTCGAGTCGCACTCGCGATGAACGCGAGCATCGTGTCGATGTCGCCGTCGACGCCGGCATCGCCGCCGCGCATCGCCTCGATCTCCGCCTTGGCCTGCTCCAGCGTCTGTTCCTTGCGGTAAAGCGCCCGGTGCATGTTGCGGATCGCGGTGATGCGCTCGGGCGAGAAGTCGCGCCGCTTCAGCCCGGTCATGTTGACGGCGCGCAGCGCGAGCGGATTGCCGTCGGCGGTCATGAACGGCGGCACGTCCTGCGCGACGTGGCCCTGGAAGCCGATCATCGCGTGGGCGCCGACGTGCACGAACTGGTGCACGCCCGTCAGGCCGCCGATGGTGGCCCAGTCGCCGACGTGCACGTGGCCGGCGAGCGTCACGCCGTTGGCGAGGACCGTGCGGTCGCCGATGCGCACGTCGTGGGCGACGTGCACGTAGGCCATGATCCAGTTGTCGGAGCCGATGCGCGTGACGCCCTGCTCCTTGTGCGTGCCGGTGTTGAGGGTGCAGAACTCGCGCACCGTGTTGCGGTCGCCGATCACCAGCTCGGTCAGCTCGCCCTTGTGGCTCATGTCCTGCGGCATCGCGCCGATCGAGCTGAACTGCCAGAAGCGGTTGTCGCGGCCGATGGTGGTGCGGCCCTCGACCACGCAGTGCGGGCCGATCGTCGTGCCCGCGGCGATGCGCACGTGCGGCCCGATGACGGCGTACGGACCGACGGTGACGGACTCGTCGAGCTGCGCCGCCGGGTCGACGATCGCGGTCGGGTGGATGTTCGCCATGGGACTCAGGGCGCGACCGAGCGCACGGTGCACATCAGCTCGGCTTCGACGGCCAGCTCGCCGTCCACCGTGGCGCGCGTCTTGTAGCGGTAGATGCTCGCCTTCTTGCGCTCGATGCTGGACTCGAGGACCAGCTGGTCGCCCGGCTCGACCACGCGCTTGAAGCGCGCGCCATCGATGCCCGCGAAGTAGTACAGGCGCGAGCCGTCGCTCTCCTCGCCCTCGGAGGCGAACGACAGCAGCGCCGAGGCCTGCGCCAGCGCCTCCAGCATCAGCACGCCAGGCATCACCGGGCGGTTCGGGAAGTGGCCGTTGAAGAACGGCTCGTTGATCGTGACGTTCTTGAGCGCCTTGATGCGCACGTCCTTCTCGAACTCGACGACGCGGTCGACGAGCAGGAAGGGGTAGCGATGCGGCAGCTTCTTGATGATCGAGTGGATGTCCATCAGCATGGGGAACTCAGGCTTTCTTCTCGAGCGCGCGCACGCGCTCGCGCAGGGCGTACAGGTTGCGCAGGGTGACGGCGTTCTTCTCCCAGCTCGCATGGTCGTCGACCGGGAAGATCGCCGTGTAGACGCCCTTCTTGCGCAGCGAGTGCATCACCATGGTCGATGCCGAGACGGTCACGCCGTCGGCGATCTCGATGTGGCCCTGGATCATGGCCGCGCCGCCGATCATCACGTTGCGGCCGACCCGGGTCGAGCCCGCGATGCCGACGCACGCCGCCATCACGGTGTGGGCGCCGATGTGGCAGTTGTGGCCGATCTGGATCTGGTTGTCGAGCTTGACGCCGTCCTCCAGCACCGTGTCGTCCAGCGCGCCGCGGTCGACGCAGGTGTTGGCGCCGATGTCGACGTCGTTGCCGATGCGCACGCCGCCGAGCTGCTCGATGCGCTCCCAGCGCCCCTGCGTCGGCGCGATGCCGAAGCCG
>DASVLN010001011.1:0-3475 GCA_036384855.1 Burkholderiaceae bacterium
GGTGGCGGCACGTCGACCGGCGGCGGCGGCACGTAGACGGGCGGCGGCGGCAGGTTCTTGGGCGGCGGCGGCAGGTCCTTCGGCGGCGGCGGGGGCGGCGGCGGCGGGGCGTCGATCACCTTGGTCTCGGCGACCTTCACGACATCGACCACCCGCTTGCCGAGGCCCGAGACGAGCGCGTAGCCCAGCAGCAAGTGCATGGCGATGACGATCAGCAACCCGGTGGGATGCTTCTTGGGGTTGCGCTGCGATTCAGCAAAATTCACTCGAGAGTCCTCCAGACGACCCCGGGCGGGGCGCTGATCTTTTCTGGCGCGCCGCAGCGCAGCCGCGCTACGAAGTCGCGAACTATAGCCGGATCCCCATCACGGGGGTTTGCGGGTTTCCCTTAATTTTCGACACCCCAAAGGCACTTCTGCCGCACTGAATGTGGCGAGAAGGCCGAATTACCGTGCCTTGTGACAGTCTGGCTCCTGGAACGAACGTTCGGCTCGCTAGCCGGAAGCCGTCCGACCGGATTGCAAACTCCGTGCCGCCGGCCCCCGCCGTCCAGGCCTGCCGGGAACGCGCCGTGGACGCTGCGTTGCCGGCAGCTTGGCGACAGCTTGGCGACAGTGCGGCGGGGCAGCCGCGCACCGTCCGACGGCGTGCCGCCCTGCGGTCGGGCAGGCGAACGAAATCCGGTGCCTGGGGCGCAACGCCGCCGATCGTTCGGGGAAAGCGCCGACAGCCGCCGTCGGTGCGGCGCGCGACCGGGTGTAGGACCGGCGGAATCGGTGCCGGATGGGCCCCGAGCTTGCCGAACCGGGGATGTCCCGGGCCTCGTGCCCCATCCCAACAGGAGAACAGCATGAACAAGTCCCTCGCCACCCTGGTCGCCGCTGCCCTCGCCGCCGGCGTGAGCGTCGCCGCCCACGCGCAGGCGACCGACGACAACTCGGTCACCCGCTCGAGCACGACCTCGACGGTGAACGCCGACGGCTCGACCACGACGACCACCACCACCACGACGGACACGATCAAGTACCCGCCCGAGCCGACCACCCTGTCGAAGTCCGAGGCCAAGGACGCCAAGACGCTGTCCGCCGGCGACTACAAGGCCCGCAAGAAGATCGCCGAGGCCAACTACGCCGAGAACAAGGCCGACTGCAAGGCCGCGGCCTACGGCAGCCTGGAGCGCGCCTGCAAGCACGACGCCAAGGCCCAGGAGAAGAAGGACAAGGCCGACGCCAAGCTGATCCACGAGGCCGAGAAGGTCGACATCAGGGACAACACCCGCTGATGTCCGACGACGCGCCGCGCCGCCGCGAGGCGGTGGGGCCGTAATGAGACGAGGGCCGCGATCGCGTGATCGCGGCCCTCGTCATTTTCGCCTGCTGCGCGTTCAGGCCTTTTGCGCGCGCTTCATCGACTCGATCCGGCCCAGGTCGATGCCGCCGGCCGCGGCCTTGACGGCGCCGACGTCCACGCCGTCGCCCTTGGCCTCGACGATCACGCCGTTGGCGAGCACCACGCTGTACTCGGCATGGCTGCCGTCCTTGCGGTATTCCTCGTGGATCGTGCGGTTGCCGTCCTTGTAGACCTTCTCGACCTCGTCCTGCGTCTCGCGGTCCTGCGTCATGTTGGCCCAGCCGGCCATCGCCGCCAGGCCGGACATGCCGCCCAGGTCGGTGATCGCCAGGTGCACGCGCTTGTCGCCGGCCGCGTAGGTCGCGGTCGCGGTGGAGGTCGCGATGCCCATGGCGGCGCCGCCATTGGCCTCGAAGGACTCGCGCTTCATGTCGCCCAGGGACTCGGGCAGCATGCCCTTGAGGTCGGAGGCCGGGATCGGCGCCGCGCCGCCGTTGCCCGCCATCGCGCCCATCATCTCGCCGAGCGCCTTGCCCGCCGCGGCCGGGTCGCTCGCGGCCTGCGCGGCGTCCATGCGCGCGCGCGCGGCGTCCATGCGGGCGGCGGCGGCCTTCATGCCCTCGGTGTCGAAGGTCACCTGGCCGTCGGGCGTCTTGAGCGTGAACTTGCCTTCGCCATCGCCCGCCGCCGCGTGCGCCCCGAGCCCGCCGAGTCCCATCGCCCCCGTCGGCGCGAGGACGGCGATGATCGCGCCCATGACGATGCCGATCACCAGCATGCACACGAAGGTCACGGCCGTGTAGCCGGCCGCCTTCTCGGCGGGGCATTTCATGACCACCGGCAGGCCGAGGTACAGCAGGTAGATCGAGTACAGCCCCAGCAGCACCCCGATGATGCCCAGCGAGGGCAGGATCTGCAGGACGCCGGCGATCCAGTACGCGGTGCTCGAGAACGCCACGACCTTCAAGGCCGCGACCTGGTTCTTCACGCCGCCGAAGCTCGGCGCCAGCGCGTCGACGACCAGCGCGCCGATGAAGGTCGAGACGAGCGAGAGCAGGTAGCCCGTGACCATGCGCACGAGGCCGGTGACGATGGGGATCTTGAAACTGAAGCCGAAGGCGCCCGCGCCGATGAGCGACAGGCCGATGAAGCCGGCGATCGCCGGGATCGCGGCGAGGATGACGATGTAGCCCGAATAGAGCGAGGCGACGGAGGCCGGCTCGGCGTCGATGACGGGCCATTCCTCGCGCGGCTTCAAGAGGATCGCCTGGGCACGCTGGATCACGTTCATGGGAGCTCCTTGCTGTCGGTGCGAGACCCTCCAGCCTCGCTTGGAGCCGCGGATCATCCGCCGGTCGGTCGGTCGGCGCCATCCCCTGGAAGGGCGATACGCGACAGGACGCCGGCCTCCGTATGCCCGGATACGGCACCCCGTATGTGCGGCGACGGCGCCCCGCTGTCGGTACAAACCCGAGTGCCGAGCTCGGGGATGCCGACCTGTCACAGTTCGCGCTTGTCGCGCCGGGAACGCCGGCCGTCCAGTTGCCGAACCAACGACAAGGAGCCGAAGGTGAACGCCACTCGACAACCCCTGAACGACGACGCCGTCCTCCAACGCACCGAGGCCGGCCAGCGCGAGGCGCTCCTCGACCGCCACTCCCTCGACGACGTCCAGCGCCGGCTCCTGCTGCTGGTCAATGGCTACACGCCGCTGGGCGGGCTCGCGCACCGGCTGCCGCAGGCGGGCGATGTGCACGCCCACGTCGCCCCGCTGATCGACCGCGGACTGGTGACCCTGGTCGACGGCTGACCCTCGCCCGCGGGCTCGGCCGGCAAATCCCGGACGACGTTGCCCTCGTCCGCTTCGACGACACCCGCGCCGCGGTGGCGGCATGATCCCGCTGACCGCGATCCGCGCCGACGTCGAGGCCCTCGCCGTTCCCCGGCATCGCGCGGCCGGCGCGGGTGCGTCGTCGCGGCTGAGAAGCCGAGCTCGCCAGGGCGTGCGGGGCCGTGCATGATGGCGCCCGGGCGCCGTGCCTGCCCGCGCGTTCCATCGCCTTCGCCGCCCGACCATGTCCGAACTCGAGCTCAAGTTCCAGGTGCCCGCCGGCCGCCGCGACGC
>DASVLN010001012.1:0-1923 GCA_036384855.1 Burkholderiaceae bacterium
GCCGCGCGCGCGTCCCGGTCATGCCCGCCCTCGCCCCCTCAGCGTGCGGCCGTCCTCGCGGCATCAGCCGTCGCGGCGTCGGCCTTGGCGGCGCGCAGGTCGAGCGCGTTGGTGAGGTCGCCCATCGCCGGCGCGCCGTGCGCGACGAGCGCCGCGTCGCGCAGCTTCAGGCCGTCCAGCAGCGGCAGCGAGAAGCGGTGGGCGATGAAGCGCGCGATCGAGCCGGTGTCGTAGGGCGTGTGGTCGACGTAGCCGCGGCGCGCGAACGGCGAGATCACGACCGCCGGGATGCGCGTGCCCGGCCCGAGCAGGTCGCCTCGCGGCGGCGCGACCGCGTCCCACTGGCCGCCGTTCTCGTCGTAGGTCACGACGACCAGCATGTGCGGCCACTGCGGGCTCGCCTGCAGCTTCGCGACGATGTCCGCGATGTGCGCGTCGCCGCGCGCGAGGCTCGCGTAGCCGGGGTGCTCGTTGTCCTCGCCGATCGGCTTGTAGAACGCGACCGCCGGCAGCGTGCCCGCGGCGGCCGCGGCGACGAGGTCCGACTCGTCCTTGAGGTGCGCCGCGCGCGCCTGCGGGTGCGCGACCGGATCGAAGGCCGCGTAGTAGTTGAACGGCTGGTGATGCGACTGGAAGTTGCCCGTCGCGGCGTCGTAGACGCGGGTGCGGTCGGCCGAGGTCGCGGCCCAGCCGCCCGAGTACCAGGCCCACCCGATGCCACGCGCATCCAGCAGGTCGCCGATGGTGGTGCGGGTCTGCGCCGGCAGCGTGGTGGCGTTGAGCGGATCGGCGTGCAGGCCCGCCGCGTCGTCGGCCGCGGGCGGGACGTAGCTCGGCTGGAATGGCGGCTGCATCGTGTTGACGGCATGGAAGCTGCCGTCGCCGAGGTAGTCCTTGGGCGTCAGGTTGCCGCTCTTGACGAACACCGGCGGCCCGGCGAGCGCGGAGCGCGGCGAGTTGGGAGCGACCGCGAGCTCGGGCGTCCACTGGCCGGCGGCGTCCTTCACGAGCACCGAGATCGACGGCCTGGCGGGCGAGGTGTCGGCGTCCGGATAGTCGGGCAGGCAGGCGCAGACCAGGTACTGGTGGTTCAGGAACGAGCCGCCGAACGCGCCCTGGAAGAAGTGGTCGGCCAGGGTGTAGCGCTGCGCGAGCTTCCACAGCGCCGTGCGGCTGCCGTCGAACCAGCCCATCACCAGGCCGCCGGAGTCGCCCCAGGCGGCGAACCCGTCGTTCGCGCCGCCGTGGATCTGCATCTGGTTCTCGAAGAAGCGGTGGTAGAGGTCGCGCGTGAGGATGGTGTTCGGCAGCGCCGGCGCGCCCCAGGCGGGGTGCTCGGCATCGACCTGGAAGGGCGCGTTGGGCAGCACGTTGGTGGTCTGCGCCTGCGTCACGGTCACCGGCTGGCCCGCCGCGGTCAGGCCGCCCCACGCCGGCGGCAGCTTCTCGAGCACGCTGCCGTCGCGGTCGCGCTGCGGCGCGCCGGCCTCGACGCCGCGCGCGCCGGGGAAGTGCGCGAAGACGTTGTCGAAGCTGCGGTTCTCGGCGTAGATGACGACGACGTTGGTGATGGCCGCCAGGTCGAGCCGGTTGGCAAGCGCCGCGACGCGGTCGCCGAGCGCCCCGGCCTCGGCGGTGGCGTCCGCGAGGCGGTCCATCACGGCGGACTGCTCGATGGCGACCGCCTCGGAGACCGACGCATCGTCGACGGCGTCGCGCGCCAGGAGGTCGGATGCCGCGAGGTTCACGCCCCTGGGCGCGACAAGGCCGAGCTGCGCGTCCAGCTGGCGCTCGGCCACGATGAGCGGCGCGCCGTCGCGGCGGTGGTCGTCGACGATGGACTGCGCCTCGGTGGCAAGCGGCCCGACCGCGCGCGCGCCGGTCACGCCGGTGTCGGGCGCGCGCAGCACGAAGGGCCGGATC
>DASVLN010001013.1:0-1943 GCA_036384855.1 Burkholderiaceae bacterium
GCGGTCGCCGGGACGCTGCCGCCGTTCGAGGACGCACTTGCCGGCACCCCGCTCGCGGCATATTCGAGGCCCGCCGCGAAGGACGCCCTGCGCCGCCGCGTCAACGACTGGCTGCGCGCGACCGACGTGTTCGACGCGGTCGTCGACTTCGACGCCGTCCTGCGCGACCCCGCGCATCCGGCCCGTCTCGCGCCCGCGTTCGACAGCGGCGACCACCTGCATCCCGGCGACCGCGGCAACGCCGCCATGGCCGACGCGGTCGACCTCGGCGCGCTGCTCGCAGGCCAGGCGGTCGAATGCACGGCGACCCCGAGCCGCCTCCGGATCACTTCGGCTGCGCAGTCGGCCCGGTGCTCGAACACCTCGTCGCCTCGGTAGCCCCTGTCCCGCCGCGCACGCGCCTGCGCGCCTGAGGCGCTTCAGTCGTCCGACGCGAGCAGCTTGCCGAGCAGGCCGGCCAGCTGCGTCCGCTCAGCCGCCGACAGCGGCGCGAAGGACTCGGCCAGCACCTCGTCGGCGATGCCGTGGCCGCGCTCGAGCATCGCCTCGCCCGCGCGCGTGAGGCGATGCAGCAGCGTGCGCCCGCCGCCGGGCACGCGCTCGATCAGCCCGCGCTCGACCATGCGATTGGCCAGGCCCCCGAAGGACTGGTCGGTCTGGAACGTGAGCTGCGCCAGCTGGTGGGAGGACGAGTCCGGATGCTGCGCGATCGTCCGCAGCGCGTGCCATTGCGCGAAGGTCACGCCCGCGGCGCCCAGGCGCGCCTCGAGCGCGAGATGCTGGCGATGCTGCAGGCGCTTGATGGCGAGGCCGAGCGGCTGGAGGCTCCTGGGCATGGAAGGCGATTTCCGAAGAGGGTGAATGGGTTGCGCAAGCATATCAGTCTCTTTATATAATGATCCTTATTCACTTGACGATCGGATCCCGCCATGACCTCCCTGATCTCCCCGCTCGGCAGCCAGGCGCTGGCCGCGCTCGACATCCTGGAACGCGGCGACGGGCCGTCCCTGCTCGCGCTGCACGGCGGCGCCGGGCCGGGCTCGATCGCGGCCTTCGTGGAGTCGGCCTCGGCGAGCGCCGCCGTCCTTGCGCCGACGCACCCGGGCTTCGCGGGCACCCCGCGGCCCGAGGGTTTCGAGCAAGTCGGCCAGCTCGCCGACCTCTACGCCGCGCTGCTCGAGCGCCGCGGGCTGCGCGACGTGCTGGTCGTCGGCTTCTCGATGGGCGGCTGGATCGCGGCGGAGCTCGCCCTGCGCGCAGGCGACCGGCTGCGCGGGCTGGTGCTGGTCGACGCGGTGGGCCTGCAGGTGCCGGGCGAGCCGGTGGCCGACGTCTTCGCGCTGGCCCCGCGGGAGATCGCGGCGCTGAGCTACGCCGACCCGGCGCCCTTCTTCGCCGACCCGGCCACCCTCTCCGACGAGCGGCGCGCGCAGATGGCGGCCAACTTCCGCGCGCTGGCCGTCTATGGCGGCCGCGAAATGGGCGACACCTCGCTCGCCGCGCGCCTGGGCGGGATCGCGACGCCCACCCTCGTCGCCTGGGGCGAGCAGGACCGCATCGCGAGCCCGGCCTACGGTCGCGCCTTCGCCGCCGCGATCCCGGGCGCGCGCTTCGAGACGATCGCCGGCTGCGGCCATCTCCCGCAGATCGAGCGACCGGACGCGCTGCGCCGCCTGCTCGCGGACTTCGACGCCGGACTGCGGTAGCTCAGCCCATCGCCTTCACGTGCTCCGCGAGCAGGCGCTCCAGCCGCGCCACGACCGGCGAGGGCTCGGCGTCGGGGCGGTGGAGGTCGAGGCCGACCTGGGGCAGTGCCGGCAAGGCGCCGAGCACCTGCAATCGCGCGGGCAGGCCCAGCGCCGTTCGCACGGTGACGCCCAGCCCCGCCCCGACCGCGGCCCAGACGCCGGCCAGGCTGGCGCTCGTGAAGGCGACGCGCCACG
>DASVLN010001014.1:0-5790 GCA_036384855.1 Burkholderiaceae bacterium
TCGGCGGCAACGGCTACATCAACGAGTACCCGCTCGGCCGCCTGTGGCGCGACGCCAAGCTCTACGAGATCGGCGCCGGCACGAGCGAGATCCGCCGCATGCTGATCGGCCGCGAGCTGTTCGCCGAGACGATGTGAGCGCGCGATGACCGCCGCGATGCCGATCGCCCACGCCCTGCTGCCGCTGCCCGTGCTGGTCGGCGAGCGCGGCCTGCTGCGCGCGCTCGTGCCGTCCGACGCCGAGTCGCTGCGCCGGCATGCCGACGACCGCGGCGTCGCGGAGCGGATGTTCGACGGCTTCCCGCACCCCTACACGCTCGAGGACGCGCGCGCCTGGTGCGGGCGCGACGCGGGCTCCGATCGCTTCGGCTACGTCTGGGGCATCGAGGACGGGCGAGCGGGCGGCAGCGAGGTCGTCGGCTGCATCGGGCTCGCGCCGGATTCCGGCTGGCTGCGCTGCAACGCCGAGGTCGGCTACTGGATCGGCCGCGCCCACGCGCGCCGCGGCCTGGCAAGCGACGCGCTGCGCCAGGTCGTCGACTGGGCGTTCGCGGCGCTGCCGGAGCTCACGCGCATCACGGCGCACGTCTTCGCCTCCAACGAGGCCTCGCAGGGCGTCGTGCGCAAGTGCGGCTTCGTGCGCGAGGGCCTGCTGCCGCGCAGCGCGATCAAGGACGGCCGCGTCATCGACCGCGTGCTGTGGGCGACCTACCGCCCCGAGCTCGCGCGCCGCGACGCCGACATCGACGCGGCGCTCGCGATCAGCGCCGGCATCGTGATGGAACGCACCTGAAACCGCGGCATCCTCCCGGCTGCCTACACTGACGGGTCTCCACTCCAAGAACACCGCCAAGCCATGCCTACCGACGACGTCCACGATCCCGATCTCGCCCAGCTGTTCAAGAACAACGTCGAATGGGCCGACGGCATGGAGAGGCGCTCGCCCGGCTTCTTCTCGCGCCTGCTGACGCAGCAGACGCCGCAGTACCTGTGGATCGGCTGCGCCGACAGCCGCGTCCCGGCCAACGAGCTCGTCGGGCTGCTCCCCGGCGACGTGTTCGTGCACCGCAACGTCGCCAACGTCGTCGCGCACTCGGATCTCAACGCGCTGTCGGTGGTCCAGTTCGCGGTCGACGCGCTGAAGGTCAAGCACATCATCGTCGTCGGCCACTCGAAGTGCGGCGGCGTGACCGCGGCGCTCAACAACACGCGCGTGGGCGTCGTCGACAACTGGCTGCGCCATGTGCAGGACGTTCGCAACGCCCACCTCGATTTCCTGCAGGCCGTGCCCGAGGAGCGCCGCGTGGATGCGCTGGTCGAGCTCAACGTGCTGGAGCAGGCGCGCAACGTGTGCCTGTCGACGGTCGTCGAGGACGCGTGGCACCGCGGGCAGAAGGTCGCCGTCCACGGCTGGGTCTACGGGCTGCACAACGGGCTGCTGGAGGATCTCAGCTTCACGGTCGGCTCGATGGACGACGTCGCGCCGGCCTACCAGCGCGCGTTGTTCGCGCTGCGCCTGCGCCACCTGCCGACCGCGGCGTCGACGATCGGCGTGCACGCGGGCGACGCCGGCCGGGGCGCCTGATGTTCCCGCGGCAGCTGGATCCGAGCGCGTTCCCGATCGCCGAGGCGATCCTCGCGGGCTTCAACCGCCACTACCAGCTGTTCACCGCCACCTGCCGCGAGGCCAAGCTGCGCTTCGAGCGGGCCGACTGGCACGGCCAGACCCAGGCGCAGAGCGAGCGCATCGCGTTCTACGACAAGCGCGTCGGCGAGGCCGTCGACCGCCTGCGCGACGAATTCGGCGCCGAGAGCCTGTCGGCCGACGCATGGCAGCACATCAAGCTGCACTACATCGGCCTGCTCACCGACCACCTGCAGCCCGAGTGCGCCGAGACCTTCTTCAACTCGGTCACGACCAAGATCCTGCACCGCGCGTACTTCCGCAACGAGTTCATCTTCGTGCGGCCCGCGATCGCGACCGAATACCTCGAGAACGAGCAGCCCGGCGCGCGCCCGACCTACCGCGTCTACTACCCGTCGCGCGAGACGCTGCTCGAGACCTGCATGCGGGTCGTGACGAACTTCCAGCTGGACGTCGAGTTCGAGGACCTGCGCCGCGACGTCGACCAGGTGCTCGCGGCGCTGCTGTCCAACATGCGCGACACGCGCTTCCGCGCCAACTTCCAGGTGCAGGTACTGTCGTCCTTGTTTTTTCGCAACAAGGGCGCGTACATCGTCGGCAAGATCGTCAACGGCTTCCACGAGCTGCCGTTCGCGCTGCCCATCCTGCACGGCGAGCGCGGCGGGCTCGTGGTCGACACGGCGCTCATCGGCGCCGACGAGCTCGAGATGCTGTTCAGCTTCGCCCGCGCCTACTTCATGGTCGACACCGAGATCCCGAGCGCCTGCGTGCAGTTCCTGCGCTCGCTCATGCCGCGCAAGACGCGCGCGGAGCTGTACTCGCAGATCGGCCTGCAGAAGCACGGCAAGAACCTGTTCTACCGCGACCTGCTGTTCCACCTGCGCCATTCGAGCGACAAGTTCCGCATCGCGCCCGGCATCAAGGGCATGGTGATGCTCGTGTTCGACCTGCCGTCGTTCCCGTTCGTCTTCAAGGTCATCAAGGACTTCTACCCGCCGCAGAAGGACACGACCCGGGAGCAGATCATGGCCAAGTACCTGCTCGTCAAGCAGCACGACCGCGTCGGTCGCATGGCCGACACGCTGGAGTTCTCCGACGTCGCCTTCCCGCGCGGCCGCTTCGAGGACGAACTGGTCGCCGAGCTGAAGCACTTCTGCGGCAGCCTGGTCGAGGACGACGGCGAGACGCTGGTCATCAGCCACGTCTACATCGAGCGCCGCATGGTGCCGCTCAACATCTACCTGCAGGACGCGAACCCGCGCCAGATCGCGTCGGCGGTCGTGGAGTACGGCAACGCCATCAAGGATCTCGTCGCGGCCAACATCTTCCCCGGCGACATGCTGTGGAAGAACTTCGGCGTGACGCGCCACGGCAAGGTCGTCTTCTACGACTACGACGAGATCGAGTCCCTCACCGACTGCAACTTCCGGCGCGTGCCCGCGCCGCGCAACGAGGAGGACGAGATGTCGGGCGAGGTCTGGTACTCGGTGGGCAGGCACGATGTCTTCCCCGAGACCTTCGAGCCCTTCCTGCTCGGCAACCCGGCGGTGCGCGAGGTCTTCATGGCGCACCATGCGGACCTGCTCGATCCCGCGTACTGGCAGGCGCAGAAGGAGCGCATCCTCGCCGGCTACGTGCACGACGTCTTCCCCTACGATCCGGCCAAGCGCTTCAGCGCGCAGCGCCTGCACGGCAGATCGCCGACGCAGGTGCTTTCGGCGCCCGAGCCGGTGGCGGCGGCCGACGCGCCGTCGCCTCCCTGAGAACCGAGAGCGCGCCACGAAGCGCGCCGTCCCCGTCCATCCGTCATTGCAAGGAGTGCCCACCATGTCCGATTCCATCGTCATCGTTTCCGCCGCCCGCACGCCGATCGGCGGCATGCTGGGCGATTTCGCCGCCCTGTCCGCCTGGGAGCTCGGCGCCGTCGCGATCAAGGCCGCGGTCGAGCGCGCGGGCGTGCCCGGCGACGCCGTCGACGAGGCCTTGATCGGCAACTGCCTGATGGCCGGCCAGGGCCAGGCTCCGGCGCGCCAGGCGGTGCGCCGCGCGGGGCTGCCCGACTCCGCGGGTGCCGTCACCATGAGCAAGATGTGCGGCTCGGGCATGCGCACGCTGATGTTCGCGCACGACATGCTGCTGGCCGGCAGCGCGAGCGTGATGGTCGCCGGCGGGATGGAGAGCATGACCAACGCGCCGCACCTGATGTTCGCGCGCAAGGGCGTGCGCTACGGCGCGACGCAGATGTTCGACCACATGGCGCTCGACGGCCTCGAGGATGCCTACGACCGCGGCCGCGCGATGGGGGTGTTCGCCGAGTCCTGCGTCGCCAAGTACGGCTTCACGCGCGAGGCGCAGGATCAGTTCGCCATCGCCTCGACCACGCGCGCCAAGGCCGCCAACGAGGACGGCTCCTTCGACTGGGAGATCGCGCCGGTCACCCTCGCCGGCAAGGCGGGCGACGTCGTCGTCAAGCGCGACGAGCAGCCGTTCAAGGCCAAGCTGGACAAGATCCCGTCGCTCAAGCCCGCGTTCAAGAAGGACGGCACGATCACGGCCGCCAACGCGTCGAGCATCTCCGACGGCGCCGCGGCGCTGGTGCTGATGCGCGAGTCCGATGCCGCGAAGTACGGCGCCCGGCCGATCGCCCGCATCGCCGGCCACGCGGTGCACGCGCAGGCGCCGGAGTGGTTCTCCACCGCACCCGCAGGCGCGATCGAGAAGGTCCTGAAGAAGACCGGCTGGACGAAGCAGTCGGTCGACCTGTGGGAAGTCAACGAGGCCTTCGCCGCGGTGACGATGGCCGCGATGACCGAGTTCGACCTGGCGCACGAGATCGTCAACGTCCACGGCGGCGCGTGCGCGCTGGGCCACCCGATCGGCGCCTCCGGGGCGCGCATCGTCGTCACCCTGCTCGGCGCGCTGCGCAAGCAGGGCAAGAAGCGCGGCGTCGCGTCGCTGTGCATCGGCGGCGGCGAGGCCACCGCGATGGCCGTCGAGCTGCTCTGAACGCCGCAGACTTGCAACGGCCCGTAACGTCCGGGGCCTTCCACGGTCGGGCAGCGCGGCATCCGGCACACTGCGTGCCCTTGCCGAGTCCGCCTGTGAGACTCCCCGGATGACTGCCATGACCGAGAACGCCCCGACCGTCCCCGACGCCACCCTCGTCGCCGCCCTCGTGCGGGTGGGCGAACGCATCGAGCACCGTGCCTGCTACGGCCGCGAGGACATCGCGCGCTTCGCCGCGTTGACGATGGACGCGAACCCCGTCCACCACGACCGCGAGGCGGCGCGCGCGGCGGGGCTGCCCGACGTGATCGCGAGCGGGCAGCACACCTCGGCGCTCATGAGCGGCCTGGCCGCGAGCCACTTCTCGCGCCGCGACGACGGCGTCGCGCGCGAGATGCTGTGCCTGCACTTCAACTTCGCGTACAAGGCGCCGATCTTCGCGGACAGCGAGGTCGCCCTCGAATGGACGGTCGCCGCCACCGAGTGGAACGCCAGCCTGGCGGGCGTGATCGCGCAGCTGGAGGGCAAAGCCGTGGTCGCGGATGCACCGGCGGTGATCGCCCGCGGCACGGTGCTGGTGCGCCCCGCCCGCTGACGGGACGCCGCCCGAGCCCGCGTTCGCCCATGACCCTGAACCGCTGGCTCGCCCGTCCCCGCGTCCTCCTGGCGCTCGCGATCCTCGCGGCCGCGGCGGTCGGCGCGTTCCAGCTGCCGTGGAGCCCGGCTTGCAGCGGCCGCTTCGCGCAGCTCGTCGGCGCCCCGCCGTTCGACGAGCGCCCCGCCGGCTACACGCTCTCGGGCGTGCTGCTCGCTTTCCGGCTGCTCGGGGACCGCGGCCTGGCCGGCTACGAGGCCTATCGCGCGGTCGACCTCTTGTTCCCGTGGCTGCTGTGCGGCCTCGTCGCCGGCGCGCTGGTGCGCGTGGGCGCGGCGCGCGCGACCGCCTTCGCCTGGCTGGCGGCGCTCGCCGACACGGCCGAGAACGCCGCGCAGTATGCGATCCTCGTCACGCGCGACGACCTCTCGCCGCGGCTCGTGCCGCTCGCCAGCGCGCTCACGCAGGCCAAGTTCGCGGCGTACGCGCTGATGCTCGCCGCGGTCGCCGTCGTCGGCGTGCGCCACCTGCTGGCGCTGCGGGCC